>DATCLV010000043.1:0-3309 GCA_036563745.1 Acidimicrobiales bacterium
GACGGCCACGGCCCCGACCGCGAGCGCGCTGGACGGCCTGACCCCGTTCCTGGACGCCGCCGCCGACCTCGACGCCCGCCTCCACGACGCGGCCGAAGCGATCAACGGCGTCGGTCCCCCCTGGCCGGAGGTGCCCGCCTCGGTCGCCGAGAAGGTGACCGCCGCCGACGTCACCGCCGTGGCGCGCACCGTCCCGGCGGGCCTCCCGCCCGACCTGCTGGAGGCGACGATCCTCGTCTACAGCGACCTCGTGTCCCGCCGGGGCGCCCTGCAGGGCTTCGCCCACGCCGGGCCGGCGGCGCCGACCGACGAGCTCCTGTCCGCGCTGCGGAACGGGCACGCGGCCGCGGAGCGCTTCGACGACGACCTCGCCGCCCTGCGCGCCCGCGCCGCGGCGGCGGCCCCGTTCACCCCCGCCCGGCCCGAGGACCGGGCGACGGCCGAGACGCAGCTGCTCCTCCGCTACACCGAGGGCGCCAACCTGGGCTGCGACGGCCGGGGTGGCTGGATCGCCACCGAGCTGCCGCCGATCCGCTGGTCGGAGGACGACCCGCCGGAGCACGTGGGCCCCGAGTGGGACCACCACGGCACGATCGGCGGCATCCCCTTCGCGGCGCACCGGGAGCACGGCGGCACGTGGACGATCCAGCTCTGGGCGTGTTGACAAGTTCCGGCGCCGGGCGTGTTGACTGACGGGAGAGCCCGACCGGGCAGTCCGAAGGAGCCACCATGACGCCTGCGACGACGGATCGCCGCTACGACGACCGGACCTCGTTGGTGGTCGTCGACGTGCAGAACGACTTCGCCGACCCCGCCGGCAGCCTGTACGTGAAAGGCGGCGAGGAGGTGGTGGAGGCGGTCAACGCCGAGGTCCGCGCCGCCCGCGGGCAGGGCGCCACCGTGGTCTACACGCAGGACTGGCACCCGCCCGACACTCCGCACTTCGCCAAGGACGGCGGCACCTGGCCGGTCCACTGCGTGCGCGACACCTGGGGCGCCGAGCTGCACCCCGACCTGGTGGTCGACGGGCCCCGGGTCCGCAAGGGCACCGGCGGCGAGGACGGCTACTCGGGCTTCACGATGGCCGACCCCCGCACCGGCGCCACCTCCCCCACCGCCCTCAAGGAGCTGCTGGACGGCAAGGGGATCGAGCGGGTGGTCGTCGTCGGCCTCGCCACCGACTACTGCGTCAAGGCCACCGCGCTGGACGCCGTCCAGCTGGGCTACGAGACGGCGGTGATCGAGGACGCGGTCCGCCCGGTCGACCTCGAGCCGGGCGACGGCGAGCGCGCCCTCGCCGAGCTGGCCGCCGCCGGCGTGAAGCTCCTGTAACCCGGCCCTCGCGGCTTCCGGGCCGCCACCGCCGCCGCCCACCACCGCCACCACCCGCGACCGACCAACGGCCCTGGGCAGGGCCTCGGGGGCGGGCGACGATGGGCGCGCACCTCGACGAGGAGGCAGCCCATGGCCCGACCTGTCGCGCACCACGAGACCCAGCGGCGCCCGCCCCCGCCGGCCCGCGCCGACGAGCTCGACGGGGTGGTCGCCGACCGGCCCCACCTGCCGCCGGGGGCGGCGGCCGCGGCGCTGGCCCGTTGCGTCGGGCGGGCGGCCGTGCTGCTGGCGCGGCGCGAGGTGCGGCAGCCGCGGGACCACGTCGGTGAGGTGATCGGGTTCGCCGACGGGACGGCGGCCCGGGTCTACCGGGAGACCGTCGTCGAGCCCACCGGCGGCGTCGCCGAGCCCGTGCTGCTGGTGGTCGGGTTCCGGCTGCGGTGGGTGCGCGGCGTCGGGCACCCGCTGTTCCGGGCCGAGAGCCTGCTCAACACGCCGCTGTTCGTGGGCTGCCCCGGGTTCGTGTCGAAGCTGTGGCTGGCCCACGACGGCAACGGCGTCTACCGCGGCGTGTACCAGTGGGACGGCGCCGGCCGGGCCGACGCCTACGTGCGCATGCTGTGGTGGGTGCTGGCGCTGGTCAGCGTCCGCGGGTCGATCCGCTCCACGGTCGTGCCGGACCGGTGGCGCGACGAGGTGCTCGCCGATCCCCGGCTCCTCGACGACGCCACGACCGGCGGCGCCACCGAGCCCGCCACCTGGTGGCGCCCGACCGGCGTCGAGCGCCGAGGGCCGGGCGCCGCGACGCCGTGACGCCGTGACGCCGCGACGCCGGTGGCCTGACGCCCGACGGACCGGACGAACCGGCCGCGGCATGGGACCTTCGGCCCTGCTGCGGTGCCCCTCCCCCGTCGTACCGTCCCGGCAACCCGGAGGGGGAGGTGGACGATGGGGAGCACACGCACGGCACGCCGGTCCGCCGGCGCGCGGACATCGGTGGCGGGCGTCGCGCTGGTCGCGGCATCGCTGGTGGTACCGGCGCCGACACCGGCACTGGCACCCGCACCGGCCGCGGCGCAGGCGGCGGGCCCGATCACCGTGACGGCCGTCCCGTCGACCGGCCTGGTCGACTTCCAGTTCGTCCACGTGACCGGCACCGGGTTCGAGCCGTTCGAGCTCCGGGAGATCTTCCAGTGCCGGGCCGACGCGGTCGACGAGTCCGGCTGCGACCCCGACAACGCCGACTTCGTGAGCGCCGACGCCGACGGCGTGGTCGAGGTCGACTGGCCGGTCGACGCCCGGATCTACGACATGACCGGCCGGGAGTTCGACTGCCGGAGCGTGCCGAACGGCTGCAAGATCGGCATCGGCCTGCTCGCCGAGTTCGAGAACAGCGGGTTCGCCCTGCTCGACTTCGACCCCGACGCCCCGCTCCTCCCGGTCGTCACCGTGGCGGTGACACCCGACGAGGACCTGACCGACGGCCAGACCGTCACCGTCCACGGCACCGGCCTCCTCGACCGGTTCGAGACCTTCGCCTACCAGTGCGCCGCCGGCGCCCCACGCAGCGCCGCCACCTGCAACTTCGACCAGGACGTGCGGGGCATCGCCGAGCCCGACGGCACGATCGCCCTCGAGTACCGGGTCGACGCGCAGCTCCGCCCGGCCAACGGCGACCCGCCGATCGACTGCACGGCCGCCCCCGGCGCCTGCGTGATCGAGCTGGCCCTCGGGTTCAGCAACCGGCCCGACCGGTTCGCCCGCACGCCGATCTCGTTCCGCACCGCCGGCCCCGGGCCGACGACGACGACCACGACCCCTGGCGGCCCCACGACGACCGGTCCCACCGCGACGACCACCGCGCCCTCGACGCCCCCGCCCCCACCGGCCCGCCCGGTGGTCCACGCCCCCACCTTCACCGGCTGAGCACGCGCGCACGGCCCCGGCACGAACCTGCCCCCGAAACGGGGCGCC
>DATCLV010000048.1:0-8946 GCA_036563745.1 Acidimicrobiales bacterium
GTTCGGCAGGGCGTTCTTGATGGCGTGGTACGGCGTCAGCCCGGCGTCGGCCAGCGGCGCGGCGTCGACGGGGTCGGCGTCGCCCAGCGGCACGAGGTTCCGGGCCGGCACCACCGCGTACTCGGCCATCCCGCCGTCCCGCCCGAGGCCCATCCCCAGGTACGGCATCTCGGCGACGTTCTCGCAGTAGGTGTCCTGCCCCCGCGAGCACATCCGGCAGTGGCCGCACCCGATCGGCCCGTACACGAGGTAGGCGTCGCCCGGCGTGATCCCCGCCACGCCCGGCCCCAGCGCCTCGACCCACCCGGCGTTCTCGTGGCCCAGCGTGAACGGCGGCGGGATCGACCCCGGGGTGTCCGGGCCGAACTCCTTGTAGATCGCCACGTCCGAGTGGCAGGCCCCCGCCCCCGCCACCTTCAGGAGCACCTCGCCGGGGCCGGGTTCGGGCTGGTCGACCTCCTCGATCGAGGGGAACGTCTCCCACTCGCTGAACACCACTGCACGCATGGCGATCTCCGATCTCCGATCGTGCCCCCTCGCCGAAGGGTACGCCTGCGACCGCCCGATGTCGCCGGGCACCCGCGATCACCCGCGATCACCCCGGGGGCACCCGAGCGCACCCGGGGGCACCACGGTCGCGACGGGCGCGAAGGGCACGAAGGGCGCGAAGGGAAGCCGGCGGTACCCGGCAGCGACGTCAGAGGTTCGACTGGTCGGGCGGCAGGTCGTCGGGTGGCGGCATCGTCGCCGCCGCGTCCCCGGCGCCCGCGCCCGCCCGGTCGGCGCCCAGCGTGTAGCAAGCCATCGACAGCGACCCGTAGGCGTAACCGTCGATCAGGACGCCGGTCGCCTCGCCCGCCGCCTCCGCCAGGCCGGCGACGTACAGCAGCGGGATGAAGTGGTCCGGCGTCGGGACGGCCCTCCGGAAGTCGGGGTGCTCCACCAGCCGGAGGACGTCGCCGGGAGCGTCGGACAGCACCTCCCGGGCCGCCTCCCCGAACCGCTCGGCCCAGTCGAAGCCGCCGGCCGGATCGCCCCAGTCGATGGCCCGCAGGTTGTGCACCACGTTGCCGCTGCCGACGATCAGCACCCCCTCGTCCCGCAGCGGGGCCAGGCGCCGGCCGATGTCGAGGTGGTAGTCGAGCGGCTGCAGGGCGTTGATCGACAGCTGCACGACCGGCACGTCGGCGTCCGGGAACATGTGGACGAGCACCGACCAGGTGCCGTGGTCGAGCCCCCAGCTGTCGACGTCGAGGCCGACCCACCGGGGCTTCACCACCTCGGCGACCCGGGCCGCCACCTCCGGCGAGCCGGGCGCCGGGTACTGCACGGCGAACAGCTCCTCGGGGAAGCCGTAGAAGTCGTGGATCGTGCGCGGCTCGGCCATGGCCGTGACGGCGGTGGCGTTCGTGTACCAGTGGGCGGACACGACGAGCACCGCCGCCGGGCGCGGGACGCGCCGGCCGAAGTCGCGCCAGGCGTCGGTGTAGCGGTTGCGCTCGAGGGTGTTCATCGGGCTGCCGTGCCCGAAGAACCCGGCGGGCATCGTCGTCACGGGCACCTCCCGGAGCTGGACGGCCTCGTCACCGACCCGGTCGGGAGCGTAGCCCCACCCCGGCGGCCTGCCCCCACACCTCGAACCTGCCCCCGGAACGGGGAGCCGGCTCCCCGTTTCGGGGGCAGGTTCGGCGGGTGTCTCGGCGAGCGTGACGTGCCGGTGGCGGCTACCGGTCGGACGGGGCCGGGCAGTTGACGCAGGTGCGGGTCTCGGGGATCGCCTCGAGACGGGCGGGCGCGATCGGCTGCCCGCAGCCCTCGCAGATCCCGTAGGTGCCGGCGTCGAGGCGAGCCAGGGCATCCTCGATCTCCTCGATCGCCGCGGCCGTGCGGGCCAGGTTGCGCTCGGCCAGCTCCCGCTCCATCTGGGTGTCGAGGTCGGGCTGGCGGGTCAGCTCCTCGACGAGGGCCTGCAGGTCGGCCAGCTGGCGCCGCTGGGTGGCGAGCTCCTCGTCGAGCGCGCCCCGGAGGGCGGCCAGCTGGTCGTCGCTGAGGTGGTGCGTGTCCGCGCGCGTCGGGATGGCGTTCGTGGTCATGTCGGTTGTCCTCCTGAGGTCTCGGTCGCGATGCAGCGGTGCTGCGGTGCAGCGGTGCGTGGTGGGCGCTAACCGAGGGCCGGCGGGGCGCCGAGCAGGAGGGAGCGCCAGTCGTCGCCGACATCCGCGAGGAGCCGGCGAAGACGGCCGCGCGGCGCCCGCCGGGGCGCCAGGCACAGCGGGGCGGTGAGCACGGCCACCGGGATCACCGTGCGACCGGGCGTCGGGCGGGGGACGCCGTCGCCGGAGCCCGCCCCCGGCCCGGAACCGGAGCCGGAGCCGGAGCCACGGTGGCCCTGTCGCCACCGGGCGGCCGGTGCCGGGAGGGCGTGGCCTGCGCCGGCGGTCTCGACCCCGTCGCCGCCCGGGACGGCGCCCGGCCAGGTGCCGCCGACCACGCCCAGCACGCCGAGCGCGAGCAGCACCATGCCGGTCAGGACGCCGGCCACGGAACGGAGCCTGGTGACCATGTCCCATCCGACCATAGCCCTGTCGCCCGGAAAGCGGACGGGGATTTCGCCGCCCGCCCCGAGCGGGGAAATCCCTGGTCAGAACCGCCGTCAGAGCCCGTCAGCACCGCAGTCGGCAGCGCCGCCCGACCGGCGGACCGGCCGTCGAGCCCCCGTCAGGGTTCGGCGTCGGCCCGCTCGTCGGTCATGTCGTCGTGGTCGGCGGCCAGGTACGCGGCGCGGCTGATCATGTTCGACGCCGGCGGCGACGCCAGGAGGTGGAGCACGCCGGCCAGCACCACCGACGTGATGTCGTTGAGGTCGTGGAGGTTGATCGCCGCCCCGGCGAGCAGCAGCAGGATGCCCAGCGTCGACGCCTTGGCCAGCGCGTGCAGGCGGGCGAGCACGTCGGACAGCCGCACGACGCCCACCGCCGACAGCAGCACCAGGGCGGCGCCGATCAGCGCCAGCAGCTCGCCGGTCACGTCTGCCGCTCCTCGATGAAGCGGGCGATCATCCCGTTGCCGATCGGCCCGACCAGCGAGATCGCCACCAGCGTGGGCAGGTACGCCCCGACCCCCGTGTGGGCGGCGTGGGTGGCGATCCCGCCCATGCCCACCAGCACGAGCCCGTTGAGGGCGGTGACGCGGTCGGCCAGCGACGGTCCGGCGCAGAGCCGGTAGGTGAACAGCGCCGCCGCTGCCGTGAGCATGGCCATGGTCGCTGCGGTCATGTCGCCTCCGGGGAGTCGAGGGGAGCGGGCGCCGACGAGGGCGGGGCACCCGACGACGAGTCCGCCTCGGGCTGCACGTTGATCGCCCGCGCGGCCAGCCGCTCCAGCCGCTCGAGCGACCGCCGGGCCGCGGCCTCGTCGTAGAGGAACAGGAAGTGGACGTAGATCGTGTCGGACTCGTCGCTGACGTCGATCGTCATCGTCCCCGGGGACAGGGCGATGACGCTGGTCATCAGCGTCACCACGTGCTCGGACGGCACCCGCAACCGGTGGGCCAGCACCCCCGGGCACACCGCCGGCCGGCGCCGCAGGATCTCCCGGGTCATCTGCACGTTGGAGCTGACCAGCTGGACCAGCACGTGCCCCACCAGCTGGGCCACGGCGACGAGGTCGAGCCGGAACCGGTCGACGCGGGTCGTCAGCGGGAACGCGACGAGCAGCGCTGCGCCCACCAGCACACCGCTGACGACGTTGCCGATCGTGCCCTCGCCCCACGCGAGGAGCCAGAGGATCACGAGGAGGACGAGCCGGCCGAGCCACCTCACGACGCCGACCCCCGCAGCGACCGCACCGCGCCGACGAACCCGACGAACCCGGCGAACCCGACGTACCCGACGAACCCGCCCCTCACGGTCCCAGCACCTCGGCGACGTACGCGTGGCGGTCCATCAGGTCCTCGGCGGCCCGCTCGCTCAGCGCGTAGATCGGCCCCGCGGCCGCCGCCACGCCCAGGCTGCACAGCACCAGCACCGTGGTCGGCACCACCATCAGCACCGGCCCGCCGCTGCGGTTGGGCGGCGGCGGCGCCACCGTCGCCTCCTCCGGTGGGCTCCAGAAGGCGCCCATCCAGATCCGGGTCATGGCGAACAGCGTGAGGAGGCTCACCACGATGCTGGTGGCGACCACCGCGTACTGCCGGTCGGCGAACCCGGCGTCGATCAGGGCGAACTTCGACACGAACCCCGACAGCGGCGGGATCCCGGCCAGGCTCAGCGCCGACACGAGGAACAGCGTGGCGAGGAACGGGGTGGTCCGCACCATGCCGCCGATGCGGCTCAGCCGGCTCGACCCGGCGGCGTGGTCGACCAGCCCGCCGATCATGAACAGCGCGGTCTTCACGACGATGTGGTGGACGATCGAGAACACCACGGCGGCGACGGCCGCCACCGTGAAGAACCCGAGGCCCATGATCATGTAGCCGATCTGGCTCACGATCGTGAACGACAGGATCCGGCGGATGTCGTCCTGGGCGATCGCGCCGAGGACGCCGACCACCATCGTGCAGGCGGCCAGCACCAGCAGGAGCGTGGCGGGCCGGGTCTCCTCGGGGAACAGCAGGAGCTGGGTCCGCACGATCGCGTACACGCCGACCTTGGTGAGCAGCCCGGCGAACACGGCCGTGATCGGCGACGGCGCCGTCGGGTAGCTGTCGGGCAGCCAGAAGAACAGCGGGAAGATCGCCGCCTTGATCCCGAACACGACGAGGAGCAGCACGGCCAGGGCCGAGCGGATCCCGGGCGGCAGCTCCTCCAAGCGGCCGGCGAGGTCGGCCATGTTGACCGTGCCGGTCGTCGAGTAGACGAACGCCAGCGCGGTCACGAACAGCGTCGACGCGATGAGGCTGATCACCACGTAGGTCATGCCCGACCGCACCTGGTCGTGGCGCCCGCCCAGGGTGAGCAGCACGTAGCTGGCGGTCAGCATCATCTCGAAGGCGACGAACAGGTTGAACAGGTCGCCGGTGAGGAACGACGCCGCGACGCCGGCGGCCAGCACCAGGTACGCCGACTGGAACCCGACGTGGTTGCGCTCGGCGCCGGGCTCGCCGATGGCGTAGACGAGCACGGCGAACAGCGTGAGCTCGGCGACCACGAGGAGGATGGCGGCGAAGCGGTCGGCGACCAGCGTGATGCCCATCGGCCCGGCCCACCCGCCGGCCTCGGTGACGACGGTGCCGTTGGTGTCGACCTCGACGAGCAGTGCCACCGCGACCACCACCAGCGTGGCGAGCACGGAGATGCCGACGACCCGTTGGGCGCTCCGCGACCGCCCCACCAGCACGGACACGGCGGCGCCGACGAGCGGCAGCACGATCGGGAGCGGGACCAGCCAGCTCACGACGTCTCCTCCCGGGCGATCACCTGCTGCTGGTCGGCGACCTCGTCGTGGACGACGTCGGACTTGGCGATGCCGCGGTCGCCCACGTCGTCCTGCACCTCGTCGTCGTGGGTGAGGATCCAGCTCCGGTAGGCGAGCGCCAGCAGCAGCATCGCCACCCCGAAGTTGATGACGATCGCGGTGAGCGCCAGGGCCTGGGGGAGCGGGTCGGCGAAGCGCTCCTCGCCGCCGGCGCCGATGATCGGCGCGTCGCCGCGCCGGCTGGAGGTGATCAGCAGGATGTTGGCCCCGTGGGTGAGCAGGCTCAGCCCGATGATGATGCGGCTGAGCTTCCGCTGCAGCAGCAGGTAGGTGCCGACCCCGAAGAGACCGGCCGCGGCGGTGGCGAGCATGAGCGTCACCGGGGTGCCACCTCCTTCGGCTCCTCGCCGAACGCCTCGAACGCCATCAGCACCATCCCGATCACCACCAGGTACACGCCCACGTCGAACGCCAGCGCCGAGTTGACGTCGACCTCGCCGACGAGCGGCAGGTCGAGCGACGCGACGGCCGACTCGAGCACGGCCCCGCCGAACAGCAAGGGCGCCGCCACCGTGGAGGACGAGAGCAGGAGCCCCGTGCCGAGCACGGTCCACGGGCGGAACCGGGCGCGGCCCCGCACCTCGTCGATGCCGCCCGCCACGTACCGCAGCGCGATGGCGGACCCGGCGAGGAGCCCGCCCACGAACCCGCCGCCGGGCTGGTTGTGCCCGGCGAACAGCAGCCACAGCGACAGCATCAGCACGGCGTGGAACACGACCCGCACGGAGACGTCGACGAACACCAGGCGCCGCACCTCCTCGGTGTTCGCCGCGGGCACGGGCTCGCCGTCCCGGCGCCGCCGCCCGGCCCGGGCGAGGGCCACCGCGCCGATCGACGCCACGGTGAGCACGGTGATCTCCGCGGCGGTGTCGAACCCGCGGAAGTCGACGAGGATCACGTTGACCACGTTGCGCCCGTGCCCGTCGGGCACCGCCCGGTCGACCATCTCCTCCGACACCGGGTTGCCGAGCCGCACCCCCGCCGAGGTGAGGGCGAGCACGAACACGGCGGCCGCCACGCCCGCGGCGATGAGGAGCCGGCCGATCCGGCGCCCCGGCGTCGACTGGCGCTCGAACCGCTCGGGGAGGTTGCGGAGGACCAGCACGAACACGACGGTCGACAGGGTCTCCACCGCCGCCTGGGTGAGCGCCAGGTCGGGGGCGCCGGACAGGACGAACAGGCCGGCCATGGCGTAGCCGACGACCCCGAGGAAGATGGCGGCCGAGAACCGCTTCCGCACGAGGGCGGCGCCCAGCGCCGCGGTGAGCAGGACGATCACCACCGGCGCCTCGCGCTTCGGGCCAAGTCTCGGCCACCCCGGCCAGTCCCAGCCGGCGAGCAGCGCCGCGACCGGGAGCGCCGCGGCGGTGGCGGCGATCACCCCGGCGTAGACGGGCAGCGAGCCGTTCTGCACGAAGCCGGTGACGCGGGTCGAGACGATGCCGAGCGCCCGCAGCGCGGCCAGGTAGACCTCGGCGCCGCTCGGCACCTTGCTCGCCCAGGCGAGGCGGGGCCGGACCCGCCGGTCGGCGGCCCAGATCGCGAAGCCGCCGGCCAGCGTGAGCGCCGAGTACAGCAGCGGCGCCCCGAAGCCGTGCCACACGGCCAGGTGGACCGCGGGGACCGAGCCCCGGAAGTCCTCGAGCGACACCGTGGCGAGCTTGTCGCCGAGTCCGGGCACCACGCCGAGCACGACGCCGACCAGGGCGAGCGCGGCGGCGGGGGCGACGAAGGACGGCGCCGGCGGGGCGGGGTCGGGGTCGACGACGGCGACCTCGGCGGTGGTGTTGGTGAGCGCGTGCGCTCGCGGTTTGACGACCACCACGGGGTCGACCGGCTCGATCGGGAGGGTCGGATCGGAGAGCTCGGTCGTCGGCGACGGATCGCGGTGCGTCTCGCCGGGCAGCGGGGCCGGTTCGCCCGCGGCGCGGCGGCGGGGACCGGCGAACGCCCCGGTGTAGAACCGCGTCGCGTAGGCCACCGTGAGCATCGACCCGACGATGGCGGCGACCAGCACGACCTCGTGGCCGAGGAAGGTGGCCTCGTCGAGCGCCTCGTACGACAGCTCCTTGGCGACGAAGCCCGCCCCGAGCGGGATGCCGGCCATCGACACGAGCGCCAGCAGCGCCACGAGCTCCAGCGGCCGCCAGCCGTCCCGCAGCGCCGGCAGCTTCCGGATGTCGCGGGTGCCGGACTGGTGGTCGATCACGCCGACGACCATGAACAGCGTGCACTTGAACGCCGCGTGGGCGATGAGCAGCACCCACCCGGCGGTCGTGGTGGCCGGGGTCCCGGCGCCGAACAGCACCATCATCAGCCCCAGCTGGCTGACCGTCCCGAACGCCAGCAGCAGCTTGAGGTCGTGCTGGCGGAGGGCCCGGAGGCCGCCGAAGACCAGCGTGGCGCAGCCGGCGGCGAGCACCACGGGCCGCCACGGCGCCTGCGTGGCGAAGACGGGCGCCAGGCGGGCCACGAGGAACACACCGGCCTTCACCATCGTCGCCGAGTGGAGGTAGGCGCTGACTGGCGTGGGCGCGGCCATGGCGCCGGGCAGCCAGGCGTGGAACGGGTACTGCGCCGACTTCGTGCAGGCCCCGACGAGCACGAGGACCAGCGCCACCGTCACCGCCGTCCCCGAGGGCGCTGCGGCGAGGATGCCCTCCAGGCGGTAGGTGCCGGCCGCCTGGCCCAGCAGGACGAGGCCGCCGAGGAGGGCGAGGCCGCCGGCGCCGGTGACCAGCAGGGCGTGGAGGGCGGCGGCCCGGGCGCGGGCCTGGTCGTGCCGGTTGCCGATCAGCAGGAACGACGTGATCGACGTCAGCTCCCAGCAGGCGTAGAGGACGATCACGTGGTCGGCGAGGACGAGGCCGACCATCGACCCGGCGAACAGCACCAGCAGCCCGGCGAGGCGGCCGAGGTCGCGGGCGTCGGGCGCGAAGTAGCGGGAGGCGTAGAGGAGGACGGCGACGCCGACCACCGTGACGATCAGCGTCATAGTGGTGGCGAAGCCGTCGAGGTGGAGGTCGACGGCGAGGCCGAGCCCGCCGACCCAGCCGACCGACTCGTGCCGTGTCGTCCCGTCGGTGACGTCCGGCAGCCGGGTGGCGACCCAGGCGGCGGTCGCCGCCATCGGCAGCGCGCCCACCAGGAACGCGCGGCGCCCCAGCCGCGCCCCGAACGCGACGAGGGCGAGGCCGACGACCGCGAAGGCGGCGAGGAGGAGGATCATCCGGGCGGGATCGGGGTCGCTCGGTCACGCACGGGCATGTGTCTAACGGTCATCCGCCCGAAATTGGGTGAAATTCGGGGGTCTGGCCCCCGAATTTCACCCAGTTTCGTGGGTCTCGGCCGGGACGACCGCGAAGGCGCGGGTGGGGAACGTGCCGAAGCCGGCGACCCGGGGCGGGGCGGCGGTGAAGCGGGCGCCGCGGGCGGGGAGGGCGTCGAGGTTGGTGAGGTGCTCGACGATCGG
>DATCLV010000056.1:0-6256 GCA_036563745.1 Acidimicrobiales bacterium
GTTCGGCACCGAGGAGCAGAAGCGGCGGTTCCTGCGGCCGCTGTGGACCGGGGAGGAGATCTGGTGCCAGCTGTTCAGCGAGCCCGGCGCCGGCTCCGACCTCGCCGGCCTGCAGACCCGGGCCATCAAGGACGGCGAGGAGTGGATTGTCAACGGGCAGAAGGTGTGGACCTCCGGCGGCCAGGCCGCCGACCTGGGCATGCTGATCGCCCGGACCGACCCCGACCAGCCCAAGCACGCCGGCATCACCTACTTCGCGATCGACATGCACCAGCCGGGCATCGAGGTCCGGCCGCTGCGGGAGATGACCGGCCGGGCGCTGTTCAACGAGGTGTTCCTCACCGACGCCCGCGTGCCGGACGACGCGATCATCGGCGGCCTCAACAACGGCTGGCGGGTCGCCAACACCACGCTCATGTTCGAGCGGGCCGGCCTCGGCGCCGGCGGCGGCTCGGGCGCGGCGTCGCTCGCCATGCCCGGCACCGTGATGGGCGACCTCGACAAGCGCGCCGGCGACTTCGTCCGCAGCGGCGGTCGCGCCGGCACGAGCGCGGCGTCGATGTTCGGCACCGGCCCCCGGGGCCTCATGGAGCGGGCCAAGAAGGTCGGCAAGTGGGACGACCCGTCGATCCGCCAGAAGCTGGTGAAGCTGCACACGCTCGGCGAGGTGGCCCGGTTCAACAACCTGCGCCTGAAGGCCGCCATGCAGGCCGGCAAGGACATCCCGGGCCTGCCCAACATCGCCAAGCTGTCGATGAGCGAGATGGTGCGCTCGTCCCGGGACGTGAGCCTGGAGATCGCCGGCCCCTACGGCACCCTCCACGCGTACGACAGCGAGAGCCGCGCGGCGCTCGACAAGGCCACCGGCATGCCGGGCCTGGCGGCGATCACCGAGGCCGCCCTGTTCGCCCAGGGCCCGCCGATCTACGGCGGCACCGACCAGGTGCAGCGGAACATCATCGGCGAGCGGGTCCTCGGCCTGCCGAAGGAGCCCGGCTTCGACAAGAACACCCCGTTCAAGGACCTGCCGAAGAACGGCTGAGCCGGCGCCGCACGGCGGCACACGACGCGCGCGGGTGAGGGGACGCCGCGTGCCGTCCTGTGCTGTAGTGGGGCGATGGACGGCGGCGGAGTCGGACCTGGGGAGGCGCCCGAGCCGGAGATCGACTTCGGGCAGCGTCCACGGGGATGGGCGGTGCTCGCCGGGGCGGCCGCGGCCGTCGTCGTGATCGCGGGGGTGGTGGTGTTCGCCGGCCGGATGGCCGGGGACACCGCCGACCCCATCGACGGCGGGAACGGCGGCGCGGGCGCCGCGTCGACCCCGTCCACCACCGATCCGATGGCGGGCGAGGGTCCGGTCGTCGAGATCGTGATGGACGCCACCGACCCGAACGTGCTGGTCACGAGCGAGCCGGCGGGCATCGACTGCGGGGTCGAGCCGTCGGTGGGCGAGCGGGTGCACCCGCACTGCGAGGCGCGATTCCCGCCGGGCACGGAGGTGTCGCTGACCGTGCAGATCCCGCCGGTGGTCCTGGAGCTCCAGGCCCAGGCGGGCTGGGTCGGCTGCGGCGACCTCGACCAGGGAAGCTTCTCGCAGCCCCCGCCGTGCGTGTTCCCGGTGCTCACCGACCACACGGTGTGCCTGTACACGGGCTTCAACGACTGCCCCGACCTGCCGCCCCCGCCGGGCGTCTGACACCGGCGTCTGACCGGCGGCGCGACGGCGGTGCGCCGGCGGCTCGACCGCCCGCCGGGCCCTCAGGCCCGGGTGGCGGCGAGGCGCTCGATGCGGTCGACCAGCTGCGGGGCGCCGATCTCCTTCGCCATCGCCGCGAACCCGTCCGGGTCGGCGGGGCCGGTCCAGCGCAGCTCGTCGACCGAGTCGCTGACCGGGGCGTCGAGCTCGACGGTGGCGATCCGGCGGAACAGCAGCGCCAGCTCGAAGTCGGCCCGCAGTGTGGCGTTCAGCTTCGACGCCGCCCGCACCCCGGCGTCCCAGGTGGTGGGGTCGGCGGGGATGTCCTCGAGGTGTCCCCAGCGGCGCAGGACGGCGGCCGCCGACTTCGCCCCCCAACCGGCGAGGCCGGGGAACCCGTCGGCGCTGTCGCCCACCAGGGCGAGCAGGTCGGGGATCGACGCGGGCGGCACGCCGAGGCGCTCCTCCACGCCGGCGGCGTCGAAGATCGTGCCCTTGCGCCGGTCCATCTGGACGACCTTGCCGCCCACGCACTGGCCCAGGTCCTTGTCGGGGGTGCAGATGACCACCCGCTCGACCCGGTCGTCCGCGGCGGCCATCACGGCTCCTGCGGCGAGGCCGTCGTCGGCCTCGAAGGTGGTCTGCGGCCACACCGTGAACCCGGCCGCCGCCATCAGCTCCTCGGCCGGCGTGAACTGGGCGAGCAGCGCGGGATCCATGCCGGCCGAGCTCTTGTAGGTGGGCCAGAGGTCGTTGCGGAACGACTCGATCACGTGGTCGGTCGCCACCGCGATGTGCGTGGCCCCGTCGGCGACCAGCTGGAGGAGCGTCCCCACCACCCCGATGGTCGCCCCGTGGCGGGCGTCCTTGTTGTTGGGGGCGAAGTGGTAGCGGAACAGCTCGTAGGTGCCGTCGACCAGGTGCACGTCCATCGGCGCCGAGGCTAACGGTCCCGCGGTGGGGGCCGGCCCTACGCCCGGACCGGCAGCCGGCCCTACGCGAGCTCGACGAGGTCGAGGAGGTCGTCGGACCAGTGGTCGACGTCGCCCTCGGGCATGAGCAGCGCCCGGTCGGGCGCCAGGTCGCGGACGAAGCCGACGTCGTGGCTGACCAGCACCATCGTCCCGGCCCAGCTGGCGAGCGCGGCGGCCACCGCCTCGCGGGACGGCGGGTCGAGGTTGTTGGTGGGCTCGTCGAGCAGCAGCAGGTTGTGCCGCCCGGCCACCAGCAGCGCCAGGGCGAGCTTGGTCTTCTCGCCGCCGGAGAGCGACGCCGCGTCCTGGTGGACCTTGTCGCCGCTGAGCCCGAACGTGCCGAGCAGCCGCCGGCGCATCTGCTCGGTCTCGCCGGGGGCGGCCTCGTGCATGTGGTCGAGCAGCGATCGGCTGGCCTCGATGCCCTCGTGCTCCTGGGCGTAGTAGCCGACCGAGACCCGGTGCCCGAACGTGAGCGTCCCGGCGTCGGGCGTGGACGTGCCGGCGAGGATGCGCAGCAGCGACGTCTTCCCGGCGCCGTTGAGGCCGAGGACCAGCAGCCGCTCGCCCCGCCCCACCGAGAACTCGAGGTCCTCGAACACGGGCGGGCCGTCGCCGTACGACTTGGTGAGGCCCGACACCTCCAGCGACGTGCGGCCGGACGGCGGCGGGTCGGGCAGGCGGAGCCGCAGGCCGCGCCGGGCGACCGGGGCGTCGACGGCCGAGGCCCGGATGCGCTCGATGCGGGTCTCGAGGGCGTTGGCGAACGACGCCTTCGAGCTCTTGGCGCCCCACTTGTCGATGAGGGCCTGGAGGCGGGCGATCTCGGCCTGCTGGCGGGCGGCGATCTTGGCCCGGCGCTCCTCGTCGCGGGCCCGGGCGACCCGGTACTGGCTGTAGGTGCCCTTGTACTCGGTCAGCTCGCCGATGTCGGACTCGCCGGGCCGGTCGAGGTGCAGCACCCGGGTGATCGACTCGTCGAGCAGCTCGAGGTCGTGGCTGACGACGATCAGCGCGCCCCGGTAGTTGCGCAGGAAGTTGAGGACCCAGTCGCGGGCGTCGTTGTCGAGGTGGTTGGTGGGCTCGTCGAGCAGGAGCGCGTCGCTGCCGGCGAAGAGGATGCGGGCCAGCTCGACGCGGCGGCGCTCACCGCCGGAGAGGACGGTGATCGGCCGCTCGGTGCGGTCCTGGCGGAGCCCGAGGCCCGACAGCAGCGCCTTGGCCTCGGCCTCGGCGGCGTAGCCGCCGGCGTGCTCGAAGCGGTCGTGGGCCTTGCTCCACCGCTCGACCAGACGTTGGTCGCCGGGGTTCTCCTCCATGCGGAGCCGCAGCTTCTCGAGGCGGGCGACCATCTCGTCGAGGCCGCGCCCGCCCAGCACGTGCTGGACGGCGGTGATGCCGGGGTCGGCGAGGTCGAGGCGCGGGTCCTGCGGCAGGTAGCCGAACGCCTCGGGGCGCTGGATGATCCCGGCCTTGGGCTCGGCCAGGCCGCCGAGGACCTTGAGCAGCGACGTCTTGCCGGCGCCGTTGCGCCCGACGAGGCCGACGCGGTCGCCGGGGCGGACCGTGAACGCCGCCTCCTCGACGACGATCGTGGCCCCCACCTCCACCGTGAGACCTCGGACGGACAACATGGTCGTCCATCTTGGCAGCGGCCGGTCCCGGCTCCCGCCCGAATTCCTGTGTACGTTCGCGTTCCCCGCCTCGTCCGGTGGCATCCACCGGGCGAACGACCGCCACCGCGCGCCCGCCCGCGGCGCGCCGCCTCGCCCGTTGGAACGCCCATGACGACACCACGCCCGGTCGCCGCCACCCTCGCCCTGGTCGCGCTCGCCCCGGTCGCCCTCTCGGGCTGCGGTGGCGACGGGGACGACGGGGCCGAGGCCACGGCGGCCGCCGCCCCGCTGGCCGAGCTCGACCTGGCCCTCACCAGCATCGGCACGTTCGAGCAGCCGATCTCGATCGTCAGCCGGCCCGACGACACGGCCCTGTTCGTGGCCGGGTTCCGCGGCACGGTGACCCGGGTCGACGTGGCCGGGGAGGGCGCCGACCGCACCTACACGAAGGGCGACGTGCTCCTGGACATCGACGACCAGGTGATCACCGAGGGGGAGCGCGGCCTCCTCGACATCGAGTTCTCGCCCGACGGCGACCGCCTCTACGTGAGCTACTCGGCCGAGCCCGACGGCGCCCACACCGTGGTGTCCTACGCCTACAACGGCGCCACGCTCGACCCGGGCTCCCGCAAGGAGGTGTTCTCCCTTCCCGACACGGAGCCCAACCACAACGGCGGCGACCTGGAGTTCGGCCCCGACGGCTACCTGTACTACGCGCTGGGCGACGGCGGCGGGGGCGGCGACCCGCAGGGCAACGCCCAGAACACCGACTCGCTGCTGGGCAAGATCCTCCGGCTCGACCCCGAGGGCGCCACCGGCGACGAGGGCTACGTGGTGCCCGCCGACAACCCGTTCGCGGGCGGGGCCGGGGGCGGCCGCCCCGAGGTGTGGGCCTACGGGCTGCGCAACCCGTGGCGGTTCAGCTTCGACAGCCGGACCGGCGACCTGTGGATCGGCGACGTCGGGCAGGGCGCCTGGGAGGAGGTCGACCTGCTGCCCGCCGGCGAGGGCGGCACCGGCGCCGGGAAGGGCGCCAACCTGGGCTGGAACGAGATGGAGGGCAGCCACGGCTACGAGGGCGGGTCGAACCCCGAGGGCGCGGTCCTGCCGGTCTACGAGTACGCCCTCCACGAGGACGGCACCTGCGCGGTCACCGGCGGCATCGTCTACCGCGGCCCCTACGAGGACCTGCAGGGCGCCTACGTGTACGGCGACTCGTGCCAGTCGAAGGTGCGGGCGCTGCGGGTCGAGGGCGGCGAGGTGACCGAGCACGTGGTGTTCGACGACGCCGGCGTCGAGCAGCTGGTGTCGTTCGGCACCGACAACGGCGGCGACCTGTACGTGGTCGGCATGGCCGCCGGCGAGATCTTCCGCATCGACGACCCCACGCCCGGCGACGGCGGTGGGGGCGACCCGACCCCGTCGTCGTCCACCGACCCGCCGGCACCGTCCTCGTCCTCGACGGAACCGCCCTCGCCCTCGTCGTCGACCGCGCCGCCGACGCCGTCGTCGTCGGCGCCGCCTGCCGCGCCCGCCGCGGCCGACGAGCCGGGCGGGTTGCTGGCCGAGTACTTCCCGGGCGTCGAGCTCGCCGGGACGCCGGGGCAGACCCGGATCGAGCCCCGGGTCCTGCTCGACTACGAGCACGAGCCGTTCGAGGGCTTCCCGGCCGACGGGTGGAGCGTGCGCTGGTCGGGCGACCTGCGGGTCGACACGGCCGGCGAGTACACGCTGATCGTGACCAGCGACGAGGGCGCCCGCCTGTGGGTCGACGGTCAGGTGGTGATCGACGCGTGGAGCGCCCACTCGGTGCGGGACGACGCCGTGGAGATCACGCTCGCCGCCGGCCGCCACCCGATCCGCCTCGAGTACTACGACCAGGCGGGCGTGGCGTTCGCCAAGCTCTCGTGGGCCGGTCCCGGCATCTCCCGCGAGGTGATCCCGGGCCCGAACCTCCACCCGGCGACGGC
>DATCLV010000102.1:0-1941 GCA_036563745.1 Acidimicrobiales bacterium
GCCCAACGCCGTGCCCACCTACGGCATGACCGAGACCGGCGGCGGGGTGGTCTACGCCGGCACGCCGCTCGAGGGCGTCGAGCTGCGCACCGACGACCGCGGCCAGCTCCTGGTGCGGGCCCCGATGCTGCTGCGCGCCTACCGCGACGGCACCGACCCCCGCATCCAGGGCGGCTGGTACCCCACCGGCGACGCCGGCACCTGGGACCCGGCGGCGCGCCGGGTCACGGTCGCCGGCCGCATCGGCGACGTGATCGTGACCGGCGGCGAGAAGGTGTGGCCCGCCCCCGTCGAGGCCCGGCTCGCCGCGCACCCCCTCGTCCGGGAGGCGCTGGTGTTCGGGCGCCCCGACCCCACGTGGGGCCACCGGGTCGTGGCCCGGGTCGTGCCCGCCGACCCGGCCGCGCCGCCCACGCTCGACGACCTGCGCGGCTGGGTGAAGGAGGCGCTGCCGCCGTGGGCCGCGCCCCACGAGCTGGAGCTCGCCGACCACCTCCCCCGCACCGCGCTGGGCAAGCTCCGCCGCCCGCCGGCGGGCTGACCCCCACCTTTCGTCCGGCTGACCTGCACCTTTCCGGTCAGCGCAACCACCGGGGTGGGGACATCCCCCGCGGCAGGACGCCAGGGCGCCTCATCGATCGCGCCCCGGTCGATGCCGGACCCTGGAACCGTGCGACGGATCCCCTTCCCCCGAACCCGCCCCCTCCAGGTCGTGGCGGTGGTCGCCGCCCTGTTCGGCGCCTGCACCCTGTCCGTCGGGGGCCTCGCCGTCTGGGCCTGGGGCCAGGCCAAGACCTCCAACGTCGGTGAGCTGAGCTTCGCCCGCGAGCTGGCCATCCCCCCGCTCGCCGAGCCCCGGGTCGAGGCGGACGGCACCAAGGTGTTCGACCTCCGCTTCACCGCCGGTGAGACCCGGCTGCGCGGCGAGGACGAGCCCGCCACCCCCACCTGGGGCCTCAACGGCACCTACCTCGGCCCGACGCTGCGGGCGTCCCGGGGCGACACGGTGCGGGTCGAGGTCACCAACGGGGTCGACGAGGCCACCACGCTGCACTGGCACGGCATGCACCTCCCGGCCCGGATGGACGGCGGCCCCCACCAGCTGGTGGCGCCCGGCGACACCTGGACGCCGGAGTGGACCATCGACCAGCCGGCGGCGACGCTCTGGTACCACCCCCACCTCCACGGCCGGACCGCCGAGCACGTCTACCGGGGCGCGGCGGGCCTGTTCCTGCTGGACGACCCGGCCGCCGCCGACGTCGCCGAGGCGCTCCCCCACACCTACGGCGTCGACGACATCCCGCTGATCATCCAGGACAAGGCGTTCGAGGACGACGGCCGCCTGAAGGCGCGCACCCAGCCGTTCTCGAACCTCGGCGTCATGGGCGACACCATCCTGGTCAACGGCACCTACGACCCCCACGTCGTCGCCACCACCGAGCTGGTCCGGTTCCGGCTGCTCAACGCCTCCAACGCCCGGATCTACAACCTGGGCTTCACCGACGACCGGACGTTCCACCTGATCGCCACCGACTCGGGCCTGCTGGAGCAGCCGTACGCGACCGACCGCATCCAGCTGTCCCCGGGCGAGCGGGCCGAGATCGTGGTCGCGGTCGAGCCGGGCGACCGGGCGGTGCTGCGCAGCTTCGACCCGGACCTCGACGCCCTCGGCCCGCTCGAGCGGTTCTCCGGCGGCGACGACACCTTCGACATCCTCCAGGTCCGCAGCGACGACGAGCTCGCGCCGTCGACCCCGCTCCCCGACCGGCTCGCCGACATCGACCGCCCCGACCCGTCGGAGGCGACCAGGACCCGGACGTTCCGGCTGTCGGGCACGTCGATCAACGGTCGGACGATGGACATGGACCGGGTCGACGAGATCGTCCCCGACGGCGCCACCGAGATCTGGGAGGTCCGCAACGACGACGGCTTCCCCCACAG
>DATCLV010000114.1:0-5178 GCA_036563745.1 Acidimicrobiales bacterium
CGTACGTCGAGATCACGCCGGCGGCGAGGGTGACCGCCAGGGTCAGCCCGGCGATCGGCACCATGCGGCGGCCCCGGACGACTCCCCGCCGGATCGGCTGCTCGACCACCACGTACGACACCGTGGCGGCGGCGAGGGTGAGGGCGACCCGCAGCAGGTCGAGGGCGACGCCGTCGATGCGGGCCCGGTCGGCGGTGACGTAGACGATGACCGGCCAGTGCCAGAGGTAGACGCCGTAGCTGATGACGCCCAGCGCCCGCAGCGGCGGGACCGCGAGCGCCCGGGCGACGAGGCCCGGTGGCCCGCCGGTGACCGCCCGCACCACGACCACGGCGGCCAGGGCGAAGGCGAGGAGCCCGCCCTGGTAGTACCGGGGTCGCAGGCCGTCGGTGTCGACCACCAGCCACGTCATGACCGCCAGCCCCGCGACCGCGGCGAGCTCCCACACCCACCCCGGCGGGCCGGGTCGGCGGGGGCGGTCGACCACGACGCCGGCCAGCGCCGCACCCAGCAGCGTCGGGCCGAGGCGGGTGGGCGTCGAGAAGTAGGCCCAGTTGGTGTCGATCGGGTCGTAGGCGACGGCCATCCCGGCGAGCGACAGCGCGGCGCCGACGACGCCCACCACGGCGACGACCCGACCGAGACGTCCCGCGTGGCCGGCGTCCACCCCTGTCGAGGACCGGCGTCGGCCCAGCCGCCGGACCAGCACCGCCAGCCCCAGGACGACCAGCGGCCACGCCACGTAGAACTGCTCCTCGATCGCCAGCGACCACATGTGGTCGAAGGGCGAGGGCTGGTCGAACATGTCCCAGTAGCCGACGTCGTCGACGACCCGCTGCCAGTTCGCGACGTAGCCGATGGTCGCCAGCGCCTCGCCCCGGAACCCGGCCCGCACCCCCTGGGGCGTGAACGCAAGGAGCAGCACGGCGATCCCCAGCAGGACCAGGGCCAGCGCCGGGAGCAGCCGTCGGGCCCGGCGGGACCAGAACCCGCCCAGCCCGATCGACCCGGTGGCACCCACCTCCCGCAGCAGCAGCGAGGTGATGAGGTAGCCCGACAGGACGAAGAACAGGTCGACGCCGAGGAAGCCGCCCTGGAGGCGGTCGAGGTGGAACACGACCACGGCGGCGACGGCGAGGCCTCGCAGCCCGTCGAGCCCCAGCTCGCGGACCATCTCGACCCGCCCGCCCGCCGCGCCGGTGGTCGAGGCCGTCAGGGGGCCGGCGGCGGTCGTGGCGGTGGCCGTTCCTCCGGCGGGGCTGCCGGCCGGGTCGCCGGTCGTCGGCGCGTCAACGGTGGCCGACATTCGGCTCCCCGACATCCGGCGCCCCACGGCGCCGAGACCGCGTCACGGCGGCTCGTCCCTCCCCAACAGCGCGCGCCACGGCGCCCAGCCTGGCACGCGCGGCGCCGTGCGGTCACCGGGAACGACCGCCGATAGCGTTCGCCCGTGTCGTCACCGCTGCTCGTCGGGACCGTCCGGCCGCTCCGTGCCCGGGCCACGCCGACGCCGACGCCGGCGCTGACACCGGCGCCGGCGGCCTCGCCGTCCTGGTTCCGGGAGACCGCCCCGTCGGCGTTCGTGGCCGAGGCCGTGGTGGCGCGGTGGGTCGGGGTTGGCGGCTGGGACCGGACGCTGCGGGTCCTGCCCGACGGCTGCGCCGACCTGGTCTGGAGCGCCGACGGGTTGATCGTCGTCGGTGCCCGGGCCGAGCCGCAGCGGTTCCCCGTGGCCGCCGACCACCGCAACGTGGGCCTGCGTCTGTGCCCCGGCGCCGGGCGGGCCGTGCTCGGCGTGGCCCTCGACGACCTGCCGCCCGGTGCCGTGCCCGCCGTCGACCTGTGGGGTCGCGAGGCCGCCCGCCTGGAGGACCGGTTGCACGACGCCCGCGACGACGACCACCGGCACGAGCTGCTCGAACGGCACGTGGCGGCGCGGCTGGACGGCGGCGGTCGGGGCGTCGACCCGGCGGTGCTGGCGGCCGTGCGGCTGCTGCGACGGCGATCGGCGCACGACCGCGTCCACCGGGTCAGCGTCACCCGGACCGCCGCCGACGTGGGGCTCAGCCCCCGGGAGCTGCGGCGGCGGTTCGCCACCGACGTCGGCTACGGGCCCAAGACGCTGCAGCGGGTCCTCCGGTTCCGGGACGTGGTGCACGACCTCCGGCCCGGCGCCTCGCTCGCCGACCTGGCCGCCCGGCACGGCTACGCCGACCAGTCGCACCTGGGCCGGGAGTGCCGCGCGCTGTCGGGCTCGTCGCCGGCTCGCTTGCTCGCGCTCCGCGCCCGAGCCACGAGCCATCCCGGCTCGCCCTGACCGCCGGGCCACCGCCCCGTCCTGGGTCCCTCGTCGAACCTGCCCCCGTAACGGGGAGCTGGCTCCCCGTTACGGGGGCAGCTTCGTTGTGACGGGCATGTCGAGGCGGCGACGCCGGTCTGGCCGAAACGTTCCAGACCAGCGGGTCGGGTCGGGCGGAAGGTGGAAGGCGAGCTTCCGAGCGACGTGACGAGGAGGACCGTGGATGGGCGACCACTTCACCACCCGGCTGGACGTGCGGGTGTCGGACCTCGACCCCAACGGGCACGTGCGGGGTCCGGCCTACCTGGAGCTGGCCGACCACGCCCGCTGGGAGTGGGTCCGGGCGGCCGGCATCCCCATCGAGGAGCTGCTGGGCGCCGGGGTCGGGCCGGTGAACCTGGAGACGACGCTCCGGTTCGTCCACGAGCTGCGGACCGCCGAACCCCTCGACGTCACCGTCGTGCCCGTGTGGGGTGACGGCCGCACCAGTCGGGTCACCCAGGAGCTGCGGCGGCGGGACGGCACCGTCGTCGCCACGGTCGAGAGCGTCGGTGGGCTGCTCGACCTCGAGCGGCGGCGCCTCGTCACCGACCCGCAGGCGGTGTGGCGACGACTCGCCACCCACCCCGAGGTCCTCGGCCTGTAGGGCCGATCGTGCCCCGGGCCGGGCCGCCTACCAGGTCAGCTCGTCGCAGCCACGGTGGTCGTCGGGCTCGACCTGGAGGGTGGCGTGCAGGATCGAGTAGCGGTCCCGCAGCAGGACCCGGGCCTGGTCGAGCACGCCGTGGTGGTCGATCCCCGGCCCGACCATGAGGTGGGCGGAGGCGACGTCCATGTCGGACGTGAGCGTCCACACGTGCAGGTCGTGGACGTCGACCACGCCCTCGATGGCGGCCAGGTCGGCGCCGATCCCTTCGAGGTCGGTGCCGGGCGGGGCCGCCTGCACCAGCACCCGGATGGCCCGGGCGCCGAGCCGCCACGTGCGGGGCAGGATGAACACGCCGACGGCGACACCGACGACCGGGTCGATCCACTCCCAGCCGGTGGCCTTGATGGCGACGGCGGCGACGATCACGCCCACCGAGCCCAGCGTGTCGGCGACGACCTCCAGGTAGGCGCCCTCGACGTTGAGGCTCTCCCGGGAGCCCTCCCGGAGGATCAGGAACCCGGCGAGGTTGGCGAGCAGGCCCAATACGGCGATGACCAGCATCGGCGTGCTGGTGACCTCGGCCGGATCGGCGAACCGGCGCAGGGCCTCCACCACCACGTAGATCGCCAGGCCGAACAGCAGCACGGCGTTGGCCAGCGCCGCCAGGATCTCCAGCCGGTAGAGGCCGAACGTGCGGTACGACCGGTGCTCGCCCCGGTCGGCCAGGTGGATGGCGGCGAGGGCCATGCCGAGGCCGAGGACGTCGGTGGACATGTGCCCGGCGTCGGACAGCAGCGCCAGCGACCCGGTGGCGATCGCGCCCACCACCTCGACCACCGTGAACACGAGCAGGATGGCCAGCGCGGCGGCCAGCCGGGGCTTGTGCCGCGCGCCCGCCCGCACCGCGGCGGCACCGTGGTTGTGGGTGTGCGTGTGGCCGCCGCCATGGCTGGCGCCCATGCCGGGAGCCTAGGCCGCGTCCTGTGGATCCGGTGAGCAGACCTCCGAGTCGGGGGCGCCGCTCGGCGTGCCATCCCGGCATCGTCGAGCGAGGCCGACGACACGGAGACCGGCTCACCCGATCCGTAGGGGACACAGGTGGACGGGGCACTCCGAGGGCCTGGCCGGGGGTGGCCGTCCGGGGACGACCGCGACCAGAGGGTGTCTCGCCCCTCGCTCCAGCCACAGGCGTCTCGACCAGTCGAAAGTGCATCAAGAACGAACACATGTTCGTAGCATAGTGCTACTGTGGGTGGCATGGAAGTGACGGAGCGGCTCCGGCAGGTGGCGGAGGAGGTGGCCGGCCTTGATGTCCACGGCTTGCCCGATGGGGTGTTGGGGGAGGTGTTGGTGGAGTTGCACGACATCGAGCGGGTGTTGGCGGTGGCGCGGGCCCGGTTGACGGCAGTGTTCGATCTGCGGCGGGCGTGGGCGGCGGATGGTTCCCGGAGCGCGGCGGCGTGGTTGGCGGAGCGGTGTCACAGTTCGCCGGTGGCGATGCGCCGCCAGGTGCGGGTGGCGCGGCGGTTGCGGTCGATGCCGGCCACCGCGGCGGCGTGGCGGGAGGGGCGCATCGGCAGCGAGCACGTCACGGTGCTCTGCAGGCTGGCGGGGTCACCGCGGGCCGAGGTGGCGGCGGCGTTCGGTCCCGCCGAGGAACTGCTCGTGGGGTGCGCGGCCGATCTGTCGTTTCCCGACTTCACGCAGGCGGTGGCGTACTGGCTGCAACAGGTCGACCCCGACGGCGTCGAACAAGAAGCCGGCGACGACGACGCCGGCCGGCACCTGTACGCCTCGACCACCTTCCGGGGCAACGTGGAGATCAGCGGCCGCCTCCCCGCCACAGGCGGCGCCGTGTTCACCTCGGCGCTGGAACGGCTCGAAACGGAGCTGTTCCATACGGACTGGGCCGACGCCAAAGCCACCCACGGCGAACACGTGCGGGTCGACCAATTGGCCCGAACCCCCGCCCAACGGCGAGCGGACGCACTCGTCGAGATGGCCCGCCGCGCCATGGCCACCCCCGCCGGAGCACGACCACCCGCACCACTGATCACCGTCCTCGTCGGCTACGAGACCTTCGCCGGGCGCATCTGCCAACTCGCCAACGGCACCACCCTCACCCCCGGCCAAGTCGCACCACTGCTCACCGAAGCCGACATCGAACGCGTCGTCTTCGACACCCCCTCACGAGTCATCGACATCGGCGAACGCACCCGCCTCCTCCGCG
>DATCLV010000124.1:0-7614 GCA_036563745.1 Acidimicrobiales bacterium
AGGCCGACCAGCCCCACCGCATCAAGTACAAGCCGCTGACGCGCTGAGCCCGGTCGTCGGCGCGCGGCGCGCGGCGCCCGGTGCACGGCGCGCGTCGGGGACGCGAGGGAGGGGTCGTCCGGGACGACCCCTCCCCCTCTCGCCGGCGCGGCCCGACTGGGTTCGACCACGCCGACACCTCGACCCGGTGCGGCAGCGGCGCTGCTACTGCACGTAGTCGTTGAACTCGACGAGCATGCCGTGACGGGTGGTGCCGACGAGCGACGCCCAGTTGGGCGTGTTGATCACCTGTCGGCGGGTGGCATCACCTCGGGGGTCGTTGGCGAACGTGATCGTCCCGGTCGCCGGGTTGGAGCCCGGCATGTACACGTCCACCCCCGTCTGAAACGGCTGCGACGAGAAGTACGACAGCGGGTCGAGCGAGGACTGCCGGGGCGACGCCGTGTCGTCGTGCACGTGGATGCCGGCCACGTCGGCGGTGACCCGGCGCAGGACGTCGATCGGCGGCTGGCTCCCGCCGGGGCCGGTGGTGCCGATCAGGAGGTTGTCGAGCCGGTTGCCGTGCGACGAGGCCCGCCACCACTCGCGGTAGCGGAGGACGACCGCCGCCGCGTGGCCAGGCCCCACGTTGGTGTTGGTGAACTCGTCGCTGCCCGCCTCCGGCACCTGCAGCCGCAGCAGGTAGGTGCTGTGGGTGAAGGGCTGGAAGTAGTAGTGCATGACGCCGGTGCCGCTGCGCTGCAGGGCGAGCTCGTAGCTCTGCCCCGAGGTGACCGTCAGCGGCCCGAAGTTGCCGTCGGCCCCGATCGTGAAGGTGGCGACGGGCGACGAGGTCGTGCGGTGGCCGGTCGCCGGGTCGATCGGCCACAGCTGGCCGGTGGCGCCGGTGGCCGGGGTGTTGACGTGGAAGTTGAGCGCCCGGCCGGCGATCTGGATGCTGCCGGTCTGGGTGGTGATGTTCGTCGTCCGTGGCGCCTGGCCGGTGAAGAACTGGTACTGCCGGGCGAACGACTCGGGCGACAGCGACGCCTCGATGTGCGTCTGGCCGAGCTCGGCCGCCGTGATCGACGTGCACTGCGTGCCCCAGATGCAGATCGGCGAGGCGCCGTCGAGCGCCACGTACTTCTCGACCTTGGCCGCCTGGAACGGGTTGAGCAGGTAGCCGAGCATCACCACGGTGCCGAGCGAGTGGGCGGCGACCCGCACCTTGCTGACGCCGAACTCGGCCCGGACGGCGTCGATGAAGTCGTCGAGGCCGCTGGCGTCGGAGCTGTAGTCGAAGGCCCGGATGCGGTCGGCCGGGTAGCCGTTGCTGTCGAAGCGCATCGCCTGGCTGCGGTACTGGGCGCCCGAGCCCAGGTAGCCGTGCACGAAGACGATCGGCAGCGGGTTGGCCGGCTGGGCGGCGCGGGTGGCTGTCGCCGCGCCGACCACGCCGGCCGCCGGCGCCGCCGCGGCCGTTGCGTCCGATGCCGCCCCGGTGGCGGACGCCGGGCGGACGGCCACCGTGACGACGACGAGCAGGACCAGGGCCAGCGTGGTCCCGACGACCCTGGCGGACTTCCTCACGTACGAACCTTCCATGGAAGGCTCCCCCCTCTGACGGTGTGGTTCCCTCACGGTCGCCGTGGTGCGGCCCCAGTCAATGACCGCGGCGCCGGTGGCGCCTAAGTCAATTGATAGGGGACTCACCTGTACTGAGTCAATAACTAAGCCATCTGCCTTACTCGGTCGCACCCCGCCGGGTACGCTTCGCCGCCGCATGGGCAACGACACCCGTGACCGGATCGTCCGCGCCGCCGAGCGGCTCTTCGCCGAGCGCGGCATCGCCGCGGTGTCGCTCCGGGAGATCAACCGCGCCGCCGAGCAGCACAACACCGGTGCCGTCCAGTACCACTTCGGCGACCGCGAGGGTCTGCTCAAGGCGCTGATCGACCGGCACCGCCACGACAGCGAGCCGCGGCGCCACGTCCTGCTCGACCAGTACGAGGAGGCCGACGAGCCCGACCTCCGGGCGCTGGCCGCCGCCCTCGTCCAGCCCATCGCCGCCAAGCTCAACGACCCCGACGGCGGCCGGGCCTACCTGCGCATCGCCGGCGAGTACTACTCGCGGCCGGTGTCGTTCGACGCCATGTTCCCCGAGCGGGAGCCCGACAACAGCATGACCCGGTGGAACGAGCTCCTCGACGAGCTCGAGCCCCCCGTGCGGCTGGCCCAGCGGGCCGCCGCCATCCGGTTCGTGTTCGCCGAGCTCGCCCGCCGGGCCGCCGAGGAGCCCGGCGAGGAGGATCGGCTGTTCGTGAGCCACCTGGTCGACACCGTCGCCGCCATCCTCGGGGTCCAGCCCTCCCCCCAGACCGAGCGCCTGCGCAGGCGGCGGTCGTCGTCATCGTCGTCATCGACCGCGTCGTCCCCGTCTTCGTCGTCGTCATCGGCGGCGGCGTCCCCGTCGTCGAGCGAGGGCGCCGGGCGCGGCACCCGACGCGGGACGGCCGGCCCGGGGCGGTGAACCCGGGCCGGCCGTCGATCGCTGGACCTGGACGTCAGACGTCAGGCACCAGGCGGTTCGCTAGGCGACGCCCAGGACGGCACGCAACGAGGTCGTGCCGCTGGTGCACCACCACTCCCACCACTCGCAATCGTTGCCCGGCGGCGTCGGAGTGGTGTCGCCCCCGCTGTTGGGGCAGGTGTTCCGCCACTCCGAGTAGTCCGTGCTCGACGGCGGCGGGCACGTGAACTGGTCGTAGCGGGTGTCGTTGTCGACGTACCGCTTCAGCCACGAGATCATCGCCCGGGCCTGGTCGTCCGGGTTCGTGGCCGCGGCCATGTGGCCCTCGCTGCGCAGCTCGACGTACGCCTTCTCGGGAGCGTTCGACATGCTGTTGTAGAAGGGCTCCGCGTGCGACCCGACCGCGGCGATCGTGTCGCTCTGGCCGCCGATGATCATCGTCGGGACCCGGATCTCCGGCCAGGTCTTGTCGGTGTGCCACGGCTGGAGCGGCACGGCCGCCTTCAGCGAGGGCCGGTCGGCCGCCGCCCGCAGCGTGCCGCCGCCACCCATCGAGTGACCCGCGACCGCCAGGCGGCTGGAGTCGAGCCGGCTGCGCACGGTGCTGGAGCTGCTGCTGGTCAGCCAGTCCAGCGCCCGGAGCATCTGCTGACCCCGGCTGTCGGGCAGGTCGGTGAACGTGCTGTTCACGTCGATGGCGAGCACGACGAAGCCGTGCGAGGCCACCCGGCGGGCCAGACTCGCGTAGGTGGTCGACGAGGCCGTGAAGCCGGGCGCGATCACCACACCGCCGAACGTCCCCTGGCTGGTGTCGGTCGGGTAGTAGACGGTGCCGCCACCGAAGCCCGACACGAAGTTGACCGACGAGGTCGACACCGAGAACGGGCCACTGGAGGCGTTGAGCGAGGACGTCGTCGGGTTCGGCCCCCTCTGGTACGGGTTCGTCTGAGCCTCGGCAGGACCCGATGCGACGGCCAGGCTCGACAGGGCCAACGCCCCGGCGAGCAGACCGCCTCGGATCGATGCCGTGATCGAACGGCGTTTCATCGTGTGTTTCCCCCTGACAGTGACGCCGCCCACCCCCCGGACGGGCGGCTGTTTGCCTGCCCGTACACCGTAGACTGACGCGTCAGTAAATAACAAGCCGAAGTTGACATCAGTGTCGACTTTTCCGGTCGACAATGTTCCCCACCTGGGCTTTTCCAGGGTCCGGCGGCTCGGCGTCGTTCGCCGCCGGACGCCACCGGTCGCCCTCCGTGGCGCCCGCACCGCCGAAAACGGCACGACCGCACCCTTTCCGGGTGCGGTCGCGAGAGAGGTCGGGAGCGGCTCGGGAACGGTCGGCGCCCGGGCTCCGGGGCGCCGGCGCTACGCGGGGAGGAGGGCGAGGATCCGCTCGGCCTGGGCGGTGGGGGTGCCGTCGTCCGGGGTGAGGTGGAGCGCCGGGGCGAGCGGCGGCTCGTAGGGGTCGTCGATGCCCGTGAAGCCCGTGATCTCCCCCGCCCGGGCCTTCCGGTACAGGCCCTTCGGGTCGCGGGCCTCGCACACCTCCAGCGGGGTGTCGACCCAGACCTCGAGGAACGGGAGGCCCGCGTCGTCGTGGATGGCCCGGACCCGGTCGCGGTCGGCGCGGTACGGGCTGATCACCGGGACGACCGCCACGACGCCGGCGTCGGCGAACAGGCGGGCCACCTCCCCCACGCGGCGGATGTTCTCGGTCCGGTCCGCCGCCGAGAGCCCGAGGTCGGCGTTGAGGCCGTGGCGCAGGTTGTCGCCGTCGAGGACGTACGCCGCCCGGCCGGCGGCGACCAGCAGCCGCTCGACCTCCACCGCCACCGTCGACTTCCCCGACCCCGACAGCCCGGTCAGCCACACGGTCGCTCCCCGCCACGGGCGGTCCGCGGCGTCGACCGCGCCCGGGTGCCAGGTGACGTTCTCGGTCATCGGGCCGCCCGTCCGGTCGCCGGGAGCGCCACCGGCCCCGACGCACCCCCGGTCACGGGACGTCGGTGGGGCCGAGGATCATCCCGGCGCCGACGGTGTTGTTGGTGGTCTCGTCGACGAGGATGAAGCTGCCGGTGGTCCGGTTGCGGCGGTACTCGTCGAAGAACAGCGGCACCGTGGTGCGCAGCCGCACGCGGCCGATCTCGTTGAGCTCGAGCGCCGGCGCCGCCTCGTCCCGGTGGAGGGTGTTGACGTCGAGCCGGTACTGGAGGTCCTTCACCAGCGCCCGCCCCCACCGGGTCGTGTGCTTGATGGCGAGCTTGGCGCCGGGCCGCAGCGCCGAGTCGGCGGTCAGCCAGCACACCATGGCCTCGAGGTCCTGGCCGACGTGCGGCCGGTTGCGGTCGCGGCAGATCATGTCGCCGCGGGACACGTCGATGTCGTCGGTGAGGCGCACGGTCACCGCCATGGGCGAGAACGCCTCCTCGACCGGCTTCCCGTCGGGACCGTCGATGGCGGCGATGGTCGACGTGAAGCCCGAAGGCAGCACGACCACCTGGTCGCCGGGCTTCAGGACCCCACCGGCGACGGTGCCGGCGTAGCCCCGGTAGTCGTGCAGCTCGTGGTCGGTCTGGTGCTGGGGCCGGATGACCAGCTGCACCGGGAGGCGGGCGTCGATGAGGTTGCGGTCGGACGCGATGTGCACCTCCTCCAGGTGGTGCAGCAGCGGCGCCCCCTCGTACCAGGGCGAGTTGGCCGACCGGGTGACCACGTTGTCGCCGTGCAGCGCGGAGATCGGCACGAACGACAGGTCGCGGACCTCCAGCTTCATCGCGAAGGCCCGGAACTCGGCCTTGATCTCCTCGAACCGCTCGCGCGACCAGTCGACGAGGTCCATCTTGTTCACGCACACCACGAGGTGCGGGATGCCGAGCAGCGACGCCAGGAAGGCGTGGCGGCGGGACTGCTCCAGCACGCCCTTGCGGGCGTCGACCAGGATCAGCGCCAGGTCGGCCGTCGACGCGCCGGTGACCATGTTGCGCGTGTACTGGATGTGCCCCGGCGTGTCGGCGATGACGAACTTGCGCTTCGGGGTGGAGAAGTAGCGGTAGGCGACGTCGATGGTGATGCCCTGCTCCCGCTCGGCCCGGAGGCCGTCGGTGAGCAGCGCGAGGTTGGTGTACTCGTCGCCGCGGTCGCGGCTGGTGCGCTCGACCGCTTCGAGCTGGTCCTCGAAGATCGCCTTCGAGTCGTACAGCAGGCGCCCGATCAGGGTCGACTTGCCGTCGTCGACGGACCCCGCCGTCGCGAACCTGAGCAGCTCCATGTCTAGAAGTAACCCTCGCGCTTGCGGTCTTCCATGCCGGCCTCCGAGATGCGGTCGTCGCCCCGGGTGGCGCCCCGCTCGGTGAGCCGGGTGACGGCGGTCTCCGCCACGATCTCCTCCGGGGTCGACGCCGTGGACTCCACGGCGCCGGTGATGGTGGCGTCGCCGACCGTGCGGTAGCGCACCATCTTCTCGACGACCTCCTCGCCCGGCAGCAGCGTCACGTGCTCCGACTCGGCGAGCCACATGCCGTCGCGCTCGAAGACCCGGCGCCGGTGGGCGAAGTAGATCGACGGGAGCGGCACCTGCTCGGCGGCGATGTACTGCCAGATGTCGAGCTCGGTCCAGTTGCTCAGCGGGAACACGCGGATGTGCTCGCCCTGGCGGTGCCGGCCGTTGTAGAGGTTCCACAGCTCGGGCCGCTGGTTCTTCGGGTCCCACTGCCCGAACTCGTCGCGGAACGAGAAGACCCGCTCCTTGGCCCGGGCCTTCTCCTCGTCGCGGCGGCCGCCGCCGAAGACGGCGTCGAAGCGGTGCTGCTCGATGGCGTCGAGCAGCGGCACGGTCTGCAGCCGGTTGCGGCTGGCCCGGGGCCCGGTCTCCTCGACGACCTTGCCGGCGTCGATGGCGTCCTGGACGCTGGCCACCACCAGCCGCAGCCCCAGCTCGGCGACCCGCCGGTCGCGGTACTCGATGACCTCGGGGAAGTTGTGCCCGGTGTCGACGTGCATCACCGGGAACGGCAGCTTGGCGGGGGCGAACGCCTTGACCGCCACGTGGAGCATGACGGCGGAGTCCTTGCCCCCGGAGAACAGCAGCACCGGCCGCTCGAACTCGGCGGCGACCTCACGGATGATGTGGATGGCCTCGGCTTCCAGGGTCTGGAGGTGGCTGAGCTCGTAGGCGACGGGCATGAGCGACCGAGGTTAAATCCCGACCAAACCGGTAAGCAATTCATTACCGGCTAGAAAGCAGGGATGCCCGAGCCCGCGGCGGTGACCGACGACGACCACGCGCTGGCGGCCCGGCTGGCCACCGAGGCCGGCGAGCTGCTGGTGGAGCTGCGCGCCAAGGACGACGACATGGTGCCGTGGCTGCTGGGCGACCAGGGCGACTGGGAGGCCCACAAGTGGCTGGTCGCCCGGCTCGCCGAGCTGCGCCCCGACGACGCCGTGCTGTCGGAGGAGGGCGTCAACGACCCGACCCGCCTGGCCAACCGCCGGGTGTGGATCGTCGACCCCCTCGACGGCACCCGCGAGTACAGCGAGATCCCCCGGGTCGACTGGGCGGTGCACGTGGCGCTGGTCGTCGACGGCCGGCCCGCCGCGGGGGCGGTGGCGCTCCCGGCCCAGGGCGTGACGCTGGCGACCCGGCCCGCTCCCCCGCCGCCGCCGGCCCACGACGGGCCGCCGCGCCTGGTGGTGAGCCGCAGCCGCCCGCCCCGGGCGGCCCAGCGGATCGCCCAGGCGATCGGCGGGGTGATGGTGCCGCTGGGGTCGGCGGGCGCGAAGGCGATGGCGGTGGTGCAGGGCGAGGCCGAGGTCTACGCCCACGCCGGCGGCCAGTACGAGTGGGACTCGGCGGCCCCCGTGGCGGTCGCCCAGGCGGCCGGCCTCCACACCTCCCGCCTCGACGGCTCGCCGCTGGTCTACAACCAGCCCGACCCCTGGCTCCCCGACCTCCTCATCTGCCGCCCCGAGCTCGCCCCCCAGATCCTCGCCTCCCTCCACTGACCCGCAGCCTTCCGGCTACTGACCTGCAGCCTTCCGGCTGCCCCGCGACCGATCACCCTGGGATCATAAGCAGTTTCCCATACATAAGCACAGTGCTTATA
>DATCLV010000126.1:0-6996 GCA_036563745.1 Acidimicrobiales bacterium
GCGCGACGACGACCCCGTCCCCGGCGACGAGTGGCAGGTCGACGACCCGGCCGACCACGGCATCGACGCCGCCACCTTGGAGCAGGCCCGCGACTACGCCTTCCAGGACGGCCGCAACACCCAGGGCGTCGTGGTGGTCCACGACGGGGCGATCGTCGCCGAGTGGTACGCCGACGGCGCCGGTCCCGACTCGTGGGCGGCCAGCTGGTCGATGGCGAAGAGCTTCACCAGCGCCCTGGTCGGCATCGCCATCGAAGACGGGCTCATCCCGGGCGTCGACGAACCGATGAGCACCTGGTACCCGGAGTGGGCCGAGGACGAGCGGGCGGCCATCACCCTGGAGGACGTCCTGCAGATGTCGTCGGGCCTCCAGTGGAACGAGAACTACGACCCCGCCCAGGGCATGTCCGACGTCATCGCCATGGTCACCGGGCCGTCCGACCAGCTCGCCTTCGTGAGCGACCCGGCCGTCGACGTCGAGCCCCAGGTCGACTTCAACTACTCCAGCGGCAGCACGATGCTCCTGTCGGGCGTGCTGGAGCAGGCGACCGGCATGCCGCCCCACGAGTACGTCCGGCAGGAGATCTTCGAGCCCCTCGGCATGGACCAGGCCGAGTGGTGGCAGGACGCCGAGGGCCACACGCTCACCTACTGCTGCCTCGACACGACCAGCCGCGGCTTCGCCCGCTTCGGCCTCCTGTTCGAGCGGGAGGGCGAGTGGGGCGACGAGCAGGTGGTGCCCGAGGAGTGGGTCGAGGCGTCGCTGACGCCGGGCGCCGCCACCGACGGCCAGTACGGCTACCAGTGGTGGCTGGGCCAGCCCGAGGGCTTCCCCGAGGACTTCTTCGCCGCCCGGGGCCACGACGGCCAGTTCATCTACGTGGTCCCGAGCCTCGACCTGGTGGTGGTGCGCAACGGGACCTACGTGAAGGACGACGGCCCGGCGGTCGCCGACCCCACCCTTTTCGAGCACTACCCGTCGGACGGCCTGGTGCCGGGCCGGGGCACGACGCCGCCGGACGAGTGGGACGAGGCGACGTTCCTCGGCCCGATCATCGAGGCCGTGCAGGCCGCCGAGGACGCCGAGGACGCCGGCGAGGCGGCCGGCGACGGCGACGACTGACCGGGGCCGGGTGTGCCCGACGCCGGCCCCCGGTGGCGCGGCGACCGGCGCCGCTACCGGCGTTCGAGGGTGATCTTGGTCCAGGCGCCGACGTAGACCCGGTCGCCCGGGCCGACCGGCAGCGGCTGGTTGGGCGGCACCGGCGTCGGCGATTCGTTGAGGTAGGTGCCGTTGGTCGACCCGTGGTCGACCAGGCGCCAGGTGCCGTCCTCGGCCGGGATCAGCGATGCGTGGGTGTGCGACACCGCCGGGTCCTCGGGCGGGCCGGCCAGGTCGATCGCCGGGTTCGTGCCCCGGCTGCGGCTGCGGCGACCGATGGCGACCGGGCCGGCGGGCAGCTCGATCGTGCGGGCCGGCATCCCGTACGGGAACACCACCTCCTCGACGCCGAGGTTGCGGTAGTAGTCCTCGTCGGCGGTGACCACCGCCACCAGGCCGCTGAGCGGCACCGGCGCCCCGGGCGACCCGGCCGCGCCACCCGTCGGGCCGGAGGGAGACGAGCCGGGCCCCGACGGGCCCGACGGCCAGGACGACGATGACGACGACCCGGCGGGCGCCGGCCCCGCGTCGGTGGCGGGGCGCGCCACCGGGGCGCTCACGTGCGGGAGGCTGCCGGTGGTCGGGTCGTAACCGCAGACCTCGCAGAACTTGGCGCTGGCGTCGAGCTCGGCGGAGCAGTTGGAGCAGGTCCAGCCGCCGGGGTTCGCGGCCGGGCCGGAGGCGCCCCTGAACCCGCCCGGGTCGGCCGACGGGACGCCGACCGGGCCGCCGTCGCCCGGGCCCGCGCCGACGCCGTCACGGCCGCCGAAGGCCGAGCCGCCCCGGCCGGGAAGGTCCGAGGCGCTCGCCGAGGCCCCGCCGCCGGGGCCGGCGTCCCCCATGGCGCCGATCCCGTTCCGCCCGAACGTGCGGGACGAGAAGCTGCCGGGACCGGTGTCGCCGGTGACCGGGTGGCTGCCGGTGTGCCGGCCCCCGGCGAAGGCGCCGTCGACGCTCGGGTGGCTCCCGGTGTCGCCGGGCCGGCCCACCACCGGGCTGCTGCCGGTGTCGACGAACGGCCGGGGCCCGCCCCCGGTGCCGAGGGGCCGCCCGGCCGGGTCGGGCCAGGGCCCGCCGCCACCTCCGCCCGTGCCGATGCCGAGCTTGTCGGCCAGCGACCCCAGCCGGTGCGGGCCGTCCAGCCGAGCCGGGGTCATGTCGAGCTCGGGCGCCGCCGAGGACGGCGACGGGGACGGCATCAGCGAGCCGCACACCGAGCAGACCAGCGTGTCGGAAGAGGCGTGGCCGTGCGGGCAGGTGACGGTGGGGGTCGAGCCGCTCACGAGACCGCGCCTCCGCCCTGGTCGGCCGGTCGCCGGCCGCCGACCCGCACCGTGCGGGTCGACCGGGTGTCGAGCGCCATGTCGTCGTGGTCACCCGGCGCGGCGGGCGGCGGCGGCCCGGCGGCCGGCCACGGCGACACCGCACCTCCCGCCACACCTCCCGCCGGCATCCCGGCTCCCGCTCCGGCCCCGGCCCCCGGTGCCGGTCCGCCCGACCCCGCCCCCGGGCGCAGCACCCGCACCGTGCGGGTGGAGCGCGTGTCGAGCGCCATCTCGTCGGACTTGGCCACCCGCGGTCGCAGCCGAACCGTCCCCTCGCGCGCGTCCTCCACGTGGACCACCTTCCTCAGCAGCTGGACCGTGCCCTCGTGCCCCGACGCCACCGCCAGCTTCGTCGCCCGGCCGAGCCGGAACGTGGCGGTGCGCTCGTCGCCCTCCTTGAGGGCGGCCAGCCCCACCTGGATGTCCTCGGCCAGCGCCGCCTGGCCCGTGTAGTGCGCGACCTCGCGGTTCACGCGGGCGCTGGCGATCTCGTCGTCGGTCCAGATGGCCCGCACCAGGCCCGGCCCGACGACCTCGTCGTCCATCACCAGGCTCACCCGGGCGGCCAGCATCTCGACGCCGACCTCCTGGGGCGGCACCGAGATCGACAGGTGGTAGTCGCGGGCCTCCGCGCCCCACGCCCCCAGCGGGTACTGCCGGGTGCGCTCGTCGACCTGGACCTCGTGGCCGGTGAGGTCCTCGATGCTGGGGCTGACCTGGCGGACGAAGTTCACGCGGGCGTTGAGCGGGCACCACACCCGCAGCGCCGAGCTGGCGACGCCCCGGCCCATCGACCGCTCCATCAGCCGCCGGAACTCCGCCGGCAGCAGCTCGGGCTCGGGGATGATGTCGACGGTGCCCATCAGCGCCGAGGCGATGCTGCGGAGCTCGTCGACCACCCAGTCGGTGCCGATGCCGCGGCAGTCGGCCTGGAACACGCCGGCGCAGGCCCGCAGGGCCTCGTCGAGGCGCCAGCGGTCCTCGCGGTTCTCCCCGTCGGTGAGGAGGATGGCGTGGCGGATGTCGGCGGGGCTGGCGGTGAAGAGCTGGTGGGCGGCCTGCAGCCAGGTCGACATGGCGGTGCCCCCGCCCACCTGCATCCGGCGGACGGCCTCGCGGGCCGCGGCCCGGCTGTTGGCGTCGGCCTCGACCAGACCGGCGCCCCACACCGGGAAGATCGTGGTGCACCGCTCGGTGCCCGACAGCACCGCGAACAGCACGCCGTCGCGGATGGCGTCGATCGCCTCGCAGGCGGCCTGGCGGGCGGCGCGGATGCGACCCGGGGGCGTCTCCATCGAGCCGGACGTGTCGAGGATCAGGATCTCGGCGGCGCGGCCCGACCCCGACGGGGTCCAGCCGCCGGCGGTGATGGTGACGATGGCGTCGATGGTGGTGGCCCCCTGGGCCAGGTACTCGTTCTGGAACACCTCGAGCGCGTAGTCCGTCATGCGCGAGGAACCTCCTGTCGGCCGAGAAGGTGCGGCCCCACCGCCACCGTGACGTTGTCGGCGCCGCCGGCGTCGACGGCGTAGGCGACGAGCCGCCGGGCCAGGTCGAGCGCGGTCTCCGCCCCGGGGCGCCCGACGAGGCGGCCCAGGTCGTCGGGGTCGGGGGCGTAGTTCCAGAGGCCGTCGGAGGCCAGCAGCACGAGCCCGGGGCCGGGCAGCTCGACGCTGGTCACCGTGGGGACGGCGTCGGTGGAGTCGACCCCCAGCCACTTGGTGAGGGCGTGGGCGCCGGGCCGGGCCATGGCCTGGCTGTTGGTGAGGCGACCGGACGCCACCATCTCGGCCGCCAGGGAGTCGTCCCGCCCGATCTGCACGACCTGGTGGTCGTCGACCCAGTAGGCGCGGCTGTCGCCCACCGAGCCGAACGTGGCGTAGCGGCCCCGCACGGCGGCGGCGACGATCGTGCACGCCCCGGGGCCCACGTCGAGGGCCGGGTCGTAGGGCAGGGCGGACGTGGCGCGCTGGGCGGCGGCGATCGCCTCCAGCATCGCCAGGTCGAGGTCGCCGCCGGCGGACACGGCGCCGCTCAGCACCAGCAGCGCGGTCTCCACGGCGACCTGCGACACCACCTGGGGCTCCTGGCTCACCGACACGCCGTCGGACACGACCAGCGCGAAGCCCTCCGGGTCGCCGTGGACCCAGCGGATGCCGACCGCGTCCTCGTTCCGCCAGTGCGCCCGGCCCCGGTCGGTGACCGCGGCGACGGGGCCGTCGGCCAGCTCGGCGTGGTCGCGGGGATCGGCGGCCCCGGGAGCACCCGGACCGCCGGGACCACCGGGGCCGCCCGGCGACGCGGCGCCGTAGCCGGCCGCACCCGGGGGCACCTGCGGCACCTGCTCCACCGGCATCGGCACCGGTGCCCCGCACGCCTCGCAGAAGCGGTCGTCGACGAGCAGCGGCTCCCCGCAGCTGCCGCACGTCCCGGCCCCGAACCCCAGGTGGTCGCTCACCGCTCCTCGCTCACAGCAGCGTCCGTGGTCGGGCCTTGTTGGCCCGGTCGATCAGCTCGTTGCGCTCCGCCGCGGTCGCCGCCAGGCGGGCCATCTGCCGGTAGCTGGCCTCCAGGCCCTTGCGCAGCGGCGTCTCGGCCAGCGGCCGACCCAGCACCGTGCCGTGGTTGACCGCGGTGGGGTCGGCGGCGAGGGCGATGAGGCCCGACTCGAACAGCTCGCAGGCCATCTCGGCGTGGCGCCGGGGGTCGAGCCGCAGCTGGGCGAGGATGGCGGACGCCTGCTCCAGCTGCTCCGGCGTCGGGTGGCCGCCCGGGCCGTCGTGGTGGTGGGCGAGCGCCCGGAGCGCCGAGATGCGGGCGGTCACGTGGGCGGCCGACCCGGCCGGCACCCGGGTGAGGGCGTCGACGGCGCCGTCGCGGCTGCCCGCGGCGAGCCGCACCCGGGCCAGACCGAACGCGCCCGACACGTACGACGGGTCGGTGCGGCTGACCACGTCGTAGAGGTCGGCGGCGCGGGCGAGGTCGCCGGCCAGCTCGTAGGCCAGGGCCAGCGCCAGCTTGGGCGGCAGCTCGCCGGGCAGCTCGGTGTAGATGGGGTCGAACCAGCCGATGGCCCGCTCGTGGTCGCCGTCGGCGAGGGCGAGCAGGCCGCGGTGCCACCACACCCGCCAGTCGCCGACCAGGCCGCCGGTGCCGTTGCCGTCGAGCCGGTCGAGCGTGTTGCGGGCGGCGTCCGCGTCGCCGACCTCGAGCTGGGCGCGGGCCAGCCGCAGCAGCGTCTCGGGGGTCGCGGGGAGGCCGTCGTCGGTGATGGCGGCGGACAGGATGGCCGCCACCGCCGCCGGGTCGCCCTCGACCAGGCCGAGCAGGAAGCCGGCCGCGGGATCGTCCGGGTGGACCCGGGGCTCGGCCAGCAGCCGCCAGTCGGCGGGAACCTCGTCGGGGAGGTCGGTGCCGACGAGCCCGTCGGGGCCGAACACCCGGCTGACCGCCGGCTGCGGCTGACCGCCTCCGTGCACCGCGGCGTGCTCCCGGAGGACGCCGAGGAGCTGCTCGTGCATCTCGTCGGCCGAGGTGAAGCGGTCGGCGGGGTCGGGGGCGGTCGCCTTGAGCAGGAAGCGGTGCAGCGACTCGTGCTGGGCGAGCAGCGGCTGCTCGCTGGGCGGCGGCAGCGAGTGCACGTAGGTGCTCTGGTAGCCGCGGAAGTCGAGCGTGAGCACGGCCAGCAGGCGGCCCACGGTGTACAGGTCGGAGGCGACGCTGGGCCCGTCGGTGGCGACCTCGGGCGCCTGGTAGCCGACCGTCCCGTAGATCGCCGACTCCTGGTCGTCGATCCGGCGGACGCCGCCGAGGTCGATCATCTTCAACGTGTCGCCGAACAGCACCACGTTGTCGGGCTTCATGTCGCAGTAGACGAGGCCCTGGGAGTGGAAGTACCCGAGCGCCGGCAGCAGGGCGAGGGCGTAGGCGATGGCCTGGTCCACCGGGAGCGGGTCGATCTTCCCGCCGTTGGCGGCCCGCCGCTCCTTGAGGATCGTCTTGAGGCTCTTGCCGCCGACGTACTCCATGACGATGTAGCCGGCGTCGTCGTGCGTCACGAAGTTGTAGATCTGCACGATGTTCGGGTGGTCGAGGGCCGCCAGGAACTGGCGCTCCGCCACCGCCGCGGACGCCGCGGCGTCGCTGGCCGCGTCGAGCAGGCCCTTCAGCACCACCCACCGGTCGGACACCGCCCGGTCCCTCGCCAGGTACACCCAGCCGAGACCGCCGTGGGCCAGGGCCCCGAGCACCTCGTACTGGCCGGCGACCATGTCGCCCTTCGCCAGCTTGGGGGTGAAGGAGAACTGGGTGCGGCAGTTCGGGCAGAAGCCCTCGGTCCGGCCGGGGCGTTCGTTGCGCGACCGGCCGACGGGCTGACCGCACTGCGAGCAGTACCGCTTGTCCTCGGGGACCTCGGCGATCGGCATGATCGCCGCCGTCGGGTCGCCGGTGGGCACGGCCGGCACGTCGACCAGGCCGAGGCCGAGGCGGGTGCCGCCGGTGCGGCGG
>DATCLV010000130.1:0-6000 GCA_036563745.1 Acidimicrobiales bacterium
GAGCGCGAGACGTTGCGGTCGACCGCCCGCACCCACTGGCGCGGGCGCTACGGCGACGAGTTCGACGACCGGAACACGACCGCGGCCGGCGACGCCGGCCGCATCGTCACGGCGCTGCGCGACGCCGCCGACCAGCTCGACGAGCTGGCGCGCCTGGCGCAGGCCGAGCAGGAACGGCGGGTGCAGGCGCGCGCCTGGGTCGAGCAGAACGACAACGGCGGCGGCATCGGTGGGTTCATCCGCGACGTCGGCGACGGCATCAGCGACTTCTTCACCGGCGACGAGGACGTCCCGCCGCCCGGGCCGCCGATCGAGCCGCCGTCGATCCCGGTCGAGGATCCGGGCGTCGTCACCCGCAACACCGCGGCCCCGGCTGCTCCGCCGAGCTACGGCACCGGTGGGGTCAGCCAGGCCCGGCCCGACGACCTCGACGCCTGGGCGTCGTCCAGCCGGGGGCTCGACGAGCTGGTCACCCCCAAGAAGACGTCGCTCACCAACCTCCACGGCGACTTCACCGGCAGCCTCGGCTACGGCCACTTCGACGCCTCGTCGGTGATCTCGGCCGTCGGCACCTGGGTGTCGTTGAACGAGACCGACGCCCAGTGGGTCACCACGATCGCCCAGGCGTTCCGCGACGCCGGCACCGGCACGGTGTCCGACGCGGTCATCCACGACCGGCTCGCCGCCGCCCACCTCGACGGGCCCCGCGGCTCGATCACCTTCGACGACCCGGTCGCCTGGGGCGAGCCCCCGACCAGCGGCTACAGCGACGACCCGGTCAACACCGCCAGCGGCAACTTCGTCGAGGCCGAGGTCGACGTGGTGGCCACCGGCCTCACCCGGCTCCTGCGCTTCACCCGCACCTGCAACAGCCGGTCCGACCGGCCCGGCCCGTTCGGCCCCGGCTGGGCGTCGTGGGCGTCGGTCCGCCTCCGTGCCGAGCCCGACGGCGCCCGCTGGACCGGCCCCGACGGCCAGGAGGCCGTGTTCCCCCGGGCCCCGGACGGCACCTACCGCCGGATCCCGGGCGTGCCCGGCGTGCCGGTCGTGGCGGCGGATGGGAACGCGGCGGACGGCCCGTCGCCCACGTTCACCTCGAACGGCGGGCCGGGCCTCGTCCTCGAGGGCGTGGGCGGCCACAGCCGCATCGTCTTCGACGCCGCCGGCCGCCCGGTGCGGGCCGACGACGGTCCCGGCACCGAGGTCACCTTCCACCACGACGGCGACCGCCTCGTCGCGCTGCGCCACCCGGGCCGGTCCCTGACCCTCGAGTGGGACGGCGACCGGATCGTCGCCCTCGCCACCGACGACGGCCGCCGGGTCGAGTACCGCTACGACGACGACGGCCGCCTCGTCGAGGCCACCGGCGGTCCCCGGGGCCGGCGGCGCTACGAGATCGGCGCCGACGGCCGGGTCGCCGCGGTGATCGACGCCGACGGCGTGGTCGAGGTCCGCAACACCTACGACGAGGAGGGCCGGGTTGTCGAGCAGCGGTCGCCGTTCGGCCGTCGCACCCGGTACCGCTACCTCGGCGGCCGGGTCACGGTGGTGTCCGACGACGAGGGCGGGCCCACCGGCAGCTACGTCCACGACGACCACGGCCGGCTCGTCGGGGCCATCGACGGGCACGGCAACGAGCTCACCAAGGCCTACGACCGCTGGGGCAACCCGGTGCGGGTCACCGAGCGCGACGGGTCGACGACCCTGCTCACCTGGGACGACCACGGTCGGCTCGTGCGGCGCCAGGCGCCCGACGGGTCGTGGTTCACGTTCGCCCACGACGACCGGGGCCGGGTCGTGCAGGTCACGGCGTCGACCGGTGCCACCACCAGCTACGTGTACCGGGGCGACGAGCGGACGCCGGTCGAGGTGGTCGACGCCGAGGGCGGTGTCACCCGCCTGCAGGTCGAGGGCGGGCTGGTCCGCCGGGTGACCGACTCCGACGGCGTCGAGGTCCGCTTCGGCTACGACGACCGGGGCGAGCTCACGTCGATCACCGATGGGCTCGGCAACACGGCCACGATCGAGCGCGACGCCGCCGGGCGGGTGACGGCGACCGTGGCGGCGTCGGGTCGGCGCACCGAGCTGGCCTACGACGACGCCGGCCGCCTGGTCCGGCGGCGCGACCCGGACGGCGCCGAGTGGCGCTGGGAGTGGAGCGCCGCCGGGCGGCCCGTCGCCACCGTCGACCCGCTCGGTCATCGCCACGAGCGCCGCTACGGCAGTCACGGCGAGGCCGAGGAGCTGGTCGACCCGCTGGGGCACACCACCACCCACCGCTACGACCAGCTGGGCCGGCTGGTCGGCATCGTGCTGCCCGACGGGGCCAAGTGGGAGCTCGACCACGACGGGCTGGGCCGCCTCACCGCCGTCGCCGACCCGGCCGGCGGGGCATGGTTGCGGGAGTACGACGCGGTCGGCCGGCTCATCGGCACGATCGACCCCACCGGTGGCCGGCGCACCGCGACCTACGACGCCGCGGGGCGACTGGCCCGCGTGCACGACGGGGCGGTGGGCGTCGAGCTCGGGTACGACCCGCTGGGCCGGCCCACCGACGCCCGACCGGCGGACGCGGTCGGCTCGGCGGCTGCGTCGGGGGCGACCCGCACCGAGTACGACCGCTGCGGCCGGGTCGTCGCCGTCACCGACGCCACCGGGGCCACCACCCGCTACGAGCTGACCCCTGGCGGTCGGGTCGCGGCGGTCATCAGCCCGCTCGGTCACGTCACCCGCTACGAGCACGACCGGGCCGGGCGGGTCGTCGCCGTCGTCGACCCCACCGGCGGGCGGTGGACGCGGCGGCTCGACGCCGAGGGTCGGGTCACCCAGATCGTCGCCCCGACCGGGGAGATCACCCGCCTGCGCTACGACGCCGCCGGCCGCCTCGCCGCCCGCGTGGCGTCCACCGGCGGCACGACTCGCTACGAGCACGACCTCGCCGGCCGCCTGGTCGCCGTCACCGACCCCGTCGGCGGCACCACCCGCTACACGTGGGACGCCCGGGGCCAGCTGGTGGCGGCCACCGATCCCAACGGCGGGGTCACCCGCTACGAGCGGGACGAGCGGGGCCTGCTCCGCACGATCGTCGACCCGCTCGGCGGGCGGGTGGAGCACCGCTACGACCCGGTGGGGCGCCTCGTCGAGCAGCGCGACCAGCTCGGGCGCAGCACCCACTGGCGCTACGACGCGGCGGGGCGGCTCGTCGAGCGGGTGCTCCCCACCGGCGACCGGGTCCGCTGGCGGTACGACGGCGCCGGTCGCCTCCGGTCGATCGGCGCCGGGGTCGGCGGCTCAGGGGTCGGCGGCTCAGGGGGCGTCGGCTCAGGGGGCGTCGGCGAGGACGACGTGGTCCGGATCGAGCGCGACGGGCAGGGGCGGCCCGTGGTGGTCGAGGAGCCCGGGTACCGACACGAGCTGGAGTGGGACGCCGCCGGACGGCTGGTGGCCCGGCGCCGCAACGGCCTCGGCCTCGCCTGGACCTACGACGCCGACGGTCGCTGCACCTCGGTCGTCCACCCCGACGGCGCCGCCATCACCTACGAGCACGACGCCGCCGGGCGGGTCGTCGCCGCGACGCACCCGGCGGTGGGGCGGATCACCCAGGCCCACGACGACGCCGGCCGGCTGGTGGCCCGGGTGTCCGACCACGGCGCCGAGCGGTGGGCGTGGCGCGACGGCGTGCTGGTGGGCCACGAGGTCGAGATCGATGGGGTCGGGCAGGCCGGGGGAACCGGGCACGCCATCGTGACCGAGTTGGAGCGCGACGCCGCGGGCCGGGTCGTGGCCGCCACCGTCGACGGCGCCCGCACGTCCTACGCCTACGACCCGGCGGGCCAGCTCGTGGCCGTCGACGGGCCCGGTGGGGCGTGGCGGTTCGAGCACGACGTCGCCGGCCGGCTGGTCGTCGAGGAGGCGCCTCGTGGCGAGGTCCGGTACGCGTACGACGAGGCCCACCAGCTGGTCGAGCGGAGCGTCGACGGCGCCCGCACCCGCTACGCCCACGACGCCGCCGGGCGTCGGGTGGGGGTGACCCGGCCCGACGGCAGCGCCGTCCCCTACGAGTGGGACTGGCAGGGGCACCTCGCCGCGGTCGGCGACCTGTCGCTGCGGGTCGACGCCCTCGGCGACCTGGCCGAGGCCGACGGCATGCCCATGGTGTGGGACCCGGCCGGTGTGGTGCCCCGGCTGCGCTGGATCGACGGCCACACGCTGGTCGGCGTCGACGACGCGGTGTGCGCCGTGGTGTCGCCCCGCCTCGACGCGGGCGCGGGCGGGGCTGCGAGCGGGGCCGCGGCGGGTGTCGGCGCCGCCGCCGAGGTCGAATGGCAGCCGCACGACTGGCAGGGGAGCGTGGTGGGCCCCGCCGGCCCGCCCGCCGCCGCCGACCCGTGGGGCGCGGCTGCCGATCCCACCGGTGTGCGGCTCGGCTACCGGGGCGAGCTCGAGCTCGACGGGCTCGTGTGGCTCCGCAACCGCGCCTACGACCCCGCCACCCGCGGGTTCCTGGCGCCCGACCCGCTGGGCGGCGTGCCCGGCCTGCCCTACGCCGCCCACCCGTACCACTACGGCGGCAACGACCCGATCGGCCAGGTCGACCCGCTGGGCCTCCGGCCGATGACCGAGGCCGACCTCGCCGCCTACCGGGAGGCGGCGGCCGACAGCGGTCTCTTCGACCACGTCGCCGACGCCTGGGACGCCACCACCGGCTGGGTGGCCGACAACTGGGAGTACATCGCCGCCGGCGCCCTGATCGTGGGCGGCGTCGTGGTGATGGCCACCGGTTTCGGGGGCCCGATCGGCGCGGCGATGATCGGCGGTGCCCTCATGAGCGGTGGCATCAGCGCCGGGTCACAGCGGCTGCTGACCGGCGAGGTGAACTGGGGGCAGGTCGGCGTCGACATGCTGATCGGCGGCGCCGCCGGTGGTGCCGGGGCGTGGGCCAGCAGCGCCCGGTTCGCGGCGACGTGGTCGACGGCCGGGCGTGGCGCCTTCCAGGTGGGCGTCAACACCACCGCCGACGTGGCCGGCGGCATGGTCTCCCGAGGCGTCCAGGGCCAGAACCCGCTGGACCTGCAGGCCATGGGCATCGACGCCCTCACCGGCACCGCGGTCGGCTCGGCCGACGTGGCGGTCAACGTCTTCCGCAACGCCCACCTCACCCCCACGACCCCCGCCGTCGACCCCACACCACCGACCCGGCCGACGTTCGTGGTCGAGCCCGACGGCACGGTCCGCCCGATGCCTCCGCCGGGTGGGGTCATCACGTACGAGACCGTTGCTCCCCGGCCGGTGAAGCCGCAGGACGCCGTCGATCGGTGGGACGAGTTCCTGGGCGAGGGACCGCACACCAACATCCACCCGCGGACGGGGCTGCCGGACCCGGACCGGATCGTGTCGGCCGACGGGACGCGATCCATCCGTTACGGCGACCACGAGATGAACAGCAGGCCGACTCGACACCACTACCACGAGGAGACTTGGATGCACGACTCCACGAACGACGCGTGGTGGGTCGACAACACCGTGGTCCGCGTGCCGCTTCAGTAGCGTCGCCGCGATGCAGGTGGAGGTCATCGAGGTGCTCGACGACGGCCGGGTGACCGTGCGGTCGGCCGTGGGCACCTTCACCGCCGGGTGGGACGGTGATCGCCCGCCGGTCGGCTCTCGGGAGGCCGTCGAGCTCGACGTCGGTGGCGTGGCCCTGTGGGGCGAGGACGTCCGCCTGGTGGACGACGGGAGTTCGTCACGGATCGAGGACGACGGGTCCGACATCCGGCTGTGCGGCCGCATCGTCGAGTTCGGTGCCGACGACGTCCTCGTGGTCGATGTCGGGGGCTCGCCGGTCATGCTCGACACCGACGGTGACCCGCCGCTCGGCGTCACCGGTCGCTACGTCGCCGTCCGCGCCCGCGACGTGACCCTCTACCCCTACAACCTCTGACCGCTTCGACAGCGCTGCTCCCAACGTCGAACTTGCCCCCGAAACGGGGAGCCGGCTCC
>DATCLV010000131.1:0-6111 GCA_036563745.1 Acidimicrobiales bacterium
CACCGGGGACGGGACCCGCCGTGGCCCCGCCGGGGGCGCAGGCGGGCCGTACGACCGCCGGCCGCCGCGCACCGTCGGGGGCGGCGCCAGCGGCGCGTCGTGGCGAGCGGCGAACGGCGACGGGTTCGGCCACGGGGGACCGGCGACCTCCGGTGCGGGGTCGGCCGTGGTCGCCGACGCCGACCCACCGTCCGCCGGCCCGGGACCACCCGTGGCGGTGACCGCCGCATCGGCGATCGCGGCGTCGGCGGCCGGCACCGGGCCCGGCAGCGCCTCAACCGGCAGCGGCTCGACCGGCGGCGGCTCGGGGTCGACCGTGGCCCCGGTCCCCGGCGGCAGCGGCGGTGCGTCGGCGGGCGGGGGGACGACGGTGGCGCCCCTCGTCAGGGTCGGTGCCGTCGTCGGAAGCTGGACGCGGGCGATGGCGTCGAGGCTGCGGCGCAGGTCACGGGCATCGGGGCGGGAGGCCGGATCCTTGGCCATCGCCGCCTCGATCAGCTCCCACACCCCGTCCTGGAGCTGCCGCATGATCGGCGGGGGCGGGTCGAAGCGCACCCGGTGCCGGAAGTCGTCCAGCGACTCGCCCGACCGGGGCTCGAACGCGCACGCCGGCGCCAGCATCCGGTACAGCGTCGAGCCCAGCGACCACACGTCGCTCGCCCGGGTCGGGGGCTCGCCGTCGAGCACCTCGGGGGCGGCGTGGCGCAGGGTCAGCCGGCGGTCGGGCAGCGACGCCCCGGGCCCCTTCGAGCCGGATCGCGGCGACGACACCGCCCGGGCCACCCCGAAGTCGCCGAGGGCCGGGCCGCCCTCCGACAGGAGGATGTTCTCGGGCTTGATGTCCCCGTGGACGATGTCGAGGTCGTGGGCGCCCTGGACCGCCTCGGCGACCGGGCGCAGCACCGCCACCGCCTGGGCGTCGGTGAACGTCGTGCCCTCGGCGACGATCCAGTCGTGCACCGACCCGTCGTAGAGCTGCATGACCAGGTACGGCCGCCCGTCGGAGGTCACGTCGGCCCGGAACACCGGCACCACCGCCAGGCCCCGCCCGGCCAGCTGGGCGTGCAGCGCCTTCTCCCGCTCGAAGCGCGTGCGCCACCGCTCGTCGCCGGGCGCGCCGGGGCGCAGCACCTTCACGGCCACGTAACGGTGCAGGGAATCCTCCCAGGCGCGGTACACGTCGGCGCTGCCGCCGCGGCCCAGGAGCTCGAAGCTCCGGTATCCGGGGATCACGACCGTCCGCCCATGTCCCCGCGATCCTACGCGGCCCCATCGCCCCACCCCGGGGTCGCTCCCGGCCCCGCGGGGCCGCCGCGCGGGTGCCGGCACCGGTCCCGGCCCCACCGCCGGCGGCGCACCAGACCCTGGCGGGCGGACGACGTCCCGGGTGGCGGTCGCATCGGCCTTGCGCCGTTCGCGACGTCCAGGCTGTGGCCGCGCCGCGGGCGGCGGGCCTGACCGTGGTGGTCCTCGCCGACCGCCGTGCGCGCGGCGGCCGTCCACGACGCCTGACCGTGCGCCCGCGGGCGTCGCGGTGACGGGGGGTCGCTCCGGCGCCACGCTCCGGACCGCGTACCATCGGCGCGGGTGCAGATCGTCTTCGACGACGGGGCGGGCCGCCGGGACCTGGACGTGCGGGTGAACGACCCGGCCGCCACCGTCGCCGATCTGGCGCACGCCCTCGACCCGTCGGCCGGCCGGGCCTCGCTGCGCGTCGACGGCACCACGCTGGACCCCGACCTCGACCTGCAGCGCGAGTCGGGCCTCTACGAGGGGGCGGTGGTGGCGCTGGCGGGGGCCGAGGCGGCGGGTGCAGCGCCCGGCGCGACCTGGTCGGGCGAGCCGGCGCTCGTCGAGCTGCGGGTGGTCAACGGCACCGACGCCGGTCGTCGCTTCCCGCTGCCCCGGGGCCGTGCCCTGATCGGCCGCAACCCCGACTGCCACGTGGTCCTCGACCACGCCTCGGTGTCGCGGTCCCACGCCCGGCTGCTGGTGCGGCGGGACGGGCGGATCAGCGTCGAGGACCTCGAGTCGCACAACGGCACGTGGCTCGACGGGGAACCGGTCCTCGGCCCCACCGAGGTGCCACACGGGGCGCTGCTGCGGCTGGGCGGCATCGATGTCGAGGTGCTGCCGGTCGACACCCGCGACCGGCCCGACATCGACCCCCGCCGCGACGCCGGCCTCGCCGGCACCGTCGCCTTCAACCGGCCGCCCCGGTCGGCCCCTCCGCCGCCGCTCAGCCCCGTCCCCACGCCGCAGGAGCCCCGGCCCAGCGGCGGCAAGACCGGGTTCCCGCTGGTCGCCGTCGTCACCCCGCTGCTGTTCGCCGGCGTGATGTACCTGTCGACCCGGCAGGCCCAGACCCTCCTGTTCGTGCTGATGAGCCCGCTCATGGCCGTCGGGTCGGCGCTCGACGGCAAGCGCCGGGGCCGCCGCAGCGCCCGCAGCGAGCGGGAGCGGTACCAGCGGGAGCTCGCCGAGCTCCGGGAACGGCTCGCCGAACGGGCCGACGAGGAGCGGGCCCGCCGCCGCGCCTCGCTCCCCGACCCCGCCGAGATCGGCCGCCGCGTCGCCCAGCCCAGCACCACCCTCTGGGAGCGCCGGCCCGAGCACCCCGACTTCCTGCTGCTGCGGGCCGGGATCGGCGACGTCGCCTGGGAGCCGCCGGTGGTCGAGCGGCCCGGGGTCGCCGTGCCCGAGGAGGTGGCCGCCGTCCTCGACGAGGTGGCGACCCTGCCCCGGGCCGCGGTGCCGGTCGACCTGTCCGGCGGCGGCGTGGTGGGCCTGGTCGGCGACCGGAGCGCGGCGCTGGCGCTCGCCCGGTCGCTGGTGTGCCAGGCGACGGTGCTGCACGGGCCCGCCGACCTGCCGGTCACCGTCCTCGTCGACCCGGCCGCCGCCGACGACTGGGACTGGGTGAAGTGGCTGCCCCACACGCGGGGGCCGAGCGGGGTCGACCGGCTGCTGTCGGCCGACCCGGAGCTGTCCGCCCGCATGGCCGAGGCCCGGCTGGAAGCCCACCGCCTGGCCGTGGCCCGGGCGGGCGGGGCGACCCGGCCGCGGCCCGGGGTCGGGATCGGGGGTGTGGGCGGCGTGGGTGCCGGCGTCGCGCCCCAGGGGCCGACGCTGCTGGTCGTAGTCGACGACGAGTCCCTCACCGTCGGCCGGCGGGCCCCGACGCGGAGCCTCCTGCGGGGCGAGGCGGGACCGGTGGCCGGCATCGTGGTCGCTGCCACCGCCGACCGGCTCCCGGCGGTGTGCACGACCGTCATCGAGCTCGACGGACCCGACGGCAAGGCCCACCTCACGCGGCCGCAGCGGGGCGAGCGGGTCGACGACTTCGTGATCGCCGGGCTCGCCGACGACGTCGCCCGCGACTGCGCCCGGGCGCTCGCCCGCTTCGAGGACCCCGAGCTCGACCTGGTCGGCGCCGGGCTCCCGACCTCGATCCGGCTGCTCCCGCTGCTCGACCTCGACGACACCACCCCCGCCGCCGTCCGGGCCCGGTGGCAGCGCTCGGCGCTCGACCCCCACCGGCTGGCGGCCCCCATCGGGGTGGCCGAGACCGGCGTCTTCCCGATCGACCTCGTGGGCGACGGGCCCCACGGCCTGGTGGGCGGCACCACGGGGGCGGGGAAGTCGGAGCTGCTCCGGTCGCTGGTGGCCGGGCTCGCCGCCCACCACGACCCCGACCACCTGACGTTCGTGCTCATCGACTTCAAGGGCGGCGCCGCGTTCGACGAGTGCGCGCGACTCCCCCACACGGTGGGGCTGGTCACCGACCTCGACGAGCACCTCGCCGAGCGGGCGCTGCGCTGCCTGGAGGCCGAGCTCAAGCACCGCGAGCGCGTCCTTCGAGCGGCGGGGGCCACCGACCTGCCCGACTACCTGGGCCTCCAGCGGCGGGTGGCGGGTGCGGGCGCGGGTGCTGGCGCGGCGGATGTCGGCCCGGCGCTCGAGCCGCTGCCCCGGCTCGTCGTGATCATCGACGAGTTCGCCACCCTCAAGGCCGAGCTGCCCACCTTCGTCGACGCGCTCGTCGGCATCGCCCAGCGGGGACGGTCCCTCGGCGTCCACCTGCTCCTCGCCACCCAGCGACCCCAGGGCGCCATCAGCGAGAACATCAAGGCCAACACCAACCTGCGCATCGCCCTGCGGGTGCAGGACCGCAGCGACTCCACCGACATCGTCGAGGTTCCCGACGCCGCCGGCATCCCCCGCTCGGCGCCGGGGCGGGCGTACGTCCGGCTGGGGCCGGGCGAGGTCGTCGCCATCCAGACCGCGCTGTCCACGGGGGAGCGCCGCGACGACGAGCTCGCCCCGGTCGACGTGGCGCCGTTCGTCTACGGGCCGACACCCCGGAAGCCGGCACCGGCCGCCGCCGAACCGTCGCCGGCGGCGGGGGCGGGCGCCGGTGGCTCCGGTGGCGCCGAGGGCGCCGACGGGGACGACGACGCCCCGACCGACCTCAAGGTGCTGGTCGACGTCATCGGGGAGGCGTTCGAGGCCACCGGCCGGCCGCGGCCCCGGCGCCCGTGGCCCGACCCGCTGCCCGGTCAGGTCGACCTCGCCGAGCTGATCGCCCAGGCCGAGGCCGCCGTGCCCGAGGGGGCCCGGCCGGCGTTCGTGCCCCTCGCCCTGGCCGACGACCCCGACGCCCAGGCCCAGTACCCGATGGGATGGGTGCCCGGCGACGGCAACCTCCTGCTCTACGGCGTGGGCGGGAGCGGGACCACGACCGCGCTGGCCGGGCTCGCCCTGTCGCTCGCCCACCGGCACGGGCCCGACGACCTCCACCTCTACGTCGTCGACATGGGCGCCCGGGAGCTGGAGGACCTCATCCCGCTCCCCCACGTGGGGGCCGTGATCACCGCCGGCGAGCGGGAACGGCAGACCCGGCTGGTGCGGGTGCTGCGCGACGAGATCGCCCGGCGGCGGCAGCTCGGCGCCGGCGCGGTGGGCGACCTGCCGACGATCGTGACGCTGATCGACGGCTGGAGCGCCTTCGCCGCCGAGTACGGCGACGTGGCCGGGGGCGTCGTGCTCGACGCCTTCCAGCGGGTGTTCGCCGACGGCCCCGAGGTCGGGATGTACACGGTCATGACCGCCGACCGGCCCACCGCCATCCCCAGCTCGATGGCGTCGCTGGTGCGGCAACGGCTGGCGTTCCGGCTGGCCGACCCGTCGGCCTACACGGCGTTCGGCATCCGGTCGACCGCGGTGCCCGGCACGCTCCCGCCCGGGCGGGCGCTGGTGGCGGGGACCGGGCAGGTCGTGCAGGTGGCCCGGCCGGCGGTGGGGGTGGCGCAGGCCGCGGCGCGGGTCGCCGAGCGGGTGGGCGCCCCGGTGTCCCGGCCGCCGGCCCGGATCGAGACGCTGGCCACCGAGCTGAAGCTCAGCGACCTGCAGGCGGAGGCCCGGCTGGACGACCGGCCGTGGACCATCCCGGTCGGCATCACCGAGGAGGCCCTGGAGCCGGCGTTCCTGGTCGCCTACCCGGGGGAGCACGCCCTGGTCACGGGGCCGGCCCGATCGGGGAAGACGACGGCGCTGCTGACCGTGGCCGCCGTGTGCCGCCGCACGTGCCCGGACCTCACCGTCCTGGCGGTGGCCGGGCCGCGGTCGACGCTGGTGGACTCCCCGCTGGTGGACGAGGTGGTGCCGCCGGTGGCGATCGGCGAGCGGCTGCAGGCCCGGGTCGACGCCGTGGAGGGGCGGGTGCTGCTGCTGGTGGACGACGCCGACATCGTCGACGACGTGGGCGACACGCTGGCCCGGCTGTCGACGTCGGACCGCGACGACCTCCTCCTGGTGGCGGCGGGCCGGAACGACACCCTGCGCTCGGCGTTCACCCACTGGACCAAGCAGCTGCGGCGCTCGAAGCTCGGGTTCCTGCTGATGCCGAACGTCGACTACGACGGCGACCTCCTCGGCACCACGATCCCCCGCCGCGCCCCGGTCGCGATGACCCCAGGCCGCGGCTACCTGGTGAACTCCGCCCGCGCCACCCTGACCCACCTCGCCACCCCCACCTGACCTCCCCGAGACGAAGCTGCCCCCGGGCCCGTCACCCCTTCGAACTTGCCCCCGAAACGGGGAGCCGGCTCC
>DATCLV010000151.1:0-5713 GCA_036563745.1 Acidimicrobiales bacterium
GCGGCCGCGGCCGGGATGCGCTACGAGGACGCCATCGCGGCGGTCACCGCTCCGGGGCAGCCGTTCGAGATCGGCACCGTGACCGTGCGGGGCATCGAGCAGAAGGTGTTCGTCAACGCCCCGCCCACCCTGCAGGCGCTGTTCGGCCTGTGCCGCACCCGGGGCGACGCCACCTTCCTCGTCTACGAGGACGAGCGCTGGAGCTTCGACCGGTTCACGGCCGAGGTCGACGCGCTGGCCGCCACCCTGGTCGGCCGCTACGGGGTGCAGAAGGGCGATCGCGTGGCGATCGCCATGCGCAACCTGCCCGAGTGGGTGGTGGGCTTCGCCGCCGCGGTGTCGATCGGCGCCATCTCCGTGTCGCTCAACGGCTGGTGGACCGCCGAGGAGCTCGACTTCGCCCTCGGCGACTCGACGCCCAAGGTGCTGCTCGCCGACCCGGAGCGGGCCGAGCGGGCGGCCGCGTCGTGCGCCCGGCGGGGCATCGAGCTGGTGGTGGCCCGGCCCGACTCGGTCCCCGGCGTCGCGCTCCCCGACAACGCCCACCGGTGGGGGGACGTGGTCGAGCCGGGCGCCGAGATGCCGGTGGTGGCCGTCGACCCCGACGACGACGCCACCATCCTCTACACCTCCGGCACCACCGGGAACCCGAAGGGCGCGGTGTCGACGCACCGGGCCGTCACCCAGTCGCTGATGGCCTTCGCCTGCCGCACGGCCGTGCAGCGCCTGCGCAGCCCGAAGGACGCCGCCAACCAGGCGGCCCAGACGCCGGTGTTCATCCTGATCGTGCCGCTGTTCCACGTCACCGGGTGCGTGGCGGTGCTGCTGTCGTGCGTCCTGGCCGGGCTGAAGCTCGTGATCATGCGCAAGTGGGACCCGGGCAAGGCGCTGGAGCACATCCAGGCGGAGAAGGTCACGAACTTCGTCGGCGTCCCCACCCAGGCGTGGGACCTGCTGGAGCACCCCGACTTCGACAAGTACGACACGTCGTCGCTGGTCAGCGTGGGTGGCGGCGGGGCGCCGGCGCCGCCGGAGCTGGTGCGGCGGGTGGAGTCGAACTTCTCGCGGGGCCGGCCGGCGATCGGCTACGGCCTCACCGAGACCAACGCGTACGGCCCCCAGAACACGGGCGACGACTACGTGACCCACCCGACCAGCGCCGGTCGGGGCGTCCCGATCCTCGAGATCGCCATCCGCGACCCCGAGGGCAACGACCTCCCGGTGGGCGAGCGCGGCGAGATCTGCTTCAAGGGCCCGCACCTCATCCGCGGCTACTGGAACCGGCCCGACGCCACCGCCGAGACCATCGTCGACGGCTGGCTCCACACCGGCGACCTGGGCCGCGTCGACGAGGACGGCTTCGTCTACGTGGAGGACCGGGCCAAGGACATGGTCCTCCGGGGTGGCGAGAACGTCTACTGCGCCGAGGTCGAGGCGGCCATCTACGAGTTCCCGGCCGTCCACGAGGCCGCCGTGTTCGGCGTGCCCCACGAGCGGCTGGGCGAGGAGGTGGCGGCCGCCGTCGTGCCCAAGGCCGGGGCGACCGTCGACACCGACGAGCTGACGGCGTTCCTGAAGGCGCGCCTGGCGGCGTTCAAGGTGCCGACCCGCTGGCTGGTGTCCGACCAGCCCCTGCCCCGCAACGCGGCCGGCAAGTTCCTGAAGCGCGAGCTCCGCGACCAGGCCACCGCCGACTCGTAGCCCATCGGCCGTCACCCGCCGCCCGTCACCCGTCACCCGTCACCCGCCGGCCCGGCGGGTCAGCGGGTGACGGTGGTGGCCCGGGTCTCGGTGGGGATGAGGGCGTAAATCGCCGCGAAGCGGGCGCGGCCGGCGGCGGAGCCGCTGACGGTGAGGTGGCCGTCGGCGACCAGGTCGTCGAGCGTGTCGCCCTGGCGCAGGCGGGCGAACGCCCAGGCCGGGCCCTCGACGGTGACGGCCGCGGGCTCGTGGACCTCGCGCCGCAGCCCGGGCCGGGACGAGGTCAGGTGGTAGGTGCGGGTGACGTCGCCGTCGTGGACGACGAGGTCGTAGTGCTCGTCGACGCGGTGCTCCCGGGCGGCGGCCCGGTCGAACCAGGCCAGGAACAGGCCGTGGGCCACGGTGTCGGCGCGGACGTCGTCGTCGGGGCCGGCCTTGGGCAGCTCGGGCATGCCGAAGCGGACCAGGGTCTGCAGGATGGGGATGACGTCGCGGCCCCGCGTGGTGAGCGCGTACACGTTGCGGGCGGCCGGCGGGGGCAGCTCCTCCGACCGGACCAGGCCGGCCTCGGTGAGCCGCTTGAGCCGCTGGGAGAGGACGTTGGGCGGGATGCCGGTGAGGCTGGCCCGCAGGTCGGTGAACCGGCGGCGCCCCATCGACAGGTCGCGCAGCACGAGCAGCGTCCACCGATCGCCGAGGATCTCGAGGCTCCGGGCGATGGGGCAGAACTGGCCGTAGCTGCCGGGCACGACGTGCAGCGTAGACGAAGTTCACAAAGGAAATCGACTGATACATATTGTGTATCAGTTGGTTGTGTGCGAGAACGTCCCCATGTCCAACGCACGACCGGGCGTCGTCCTGGGGGTGGCGGCCATGGCCGTCTTCCTGGTGTTCCTCGACACCACCGCCCTCTACGTCGCCTACACCGACCTGCGGGCCGACTTCCCCGGCGTCCGTCCCTCCGAGCTGTCGTGGGTGCTGAACAGCTACACGATCACCGTGGCGGCGCTGCTGATCCCCGCCGGGCGGCTCGCCGACCGGATCGGCCGCCGGCGGACGTTCCTCGCCGCCGTCGCCGTGTTCTGCGCCGGCTCGACCCTGTGCGGGCTGGCGCCGACGGTGGCGTGGCTGACCGGCGCCCGGGTGGTCCAGGCCGTCGGCGCCGCCGGGCTCATCCCCTCGTCGCTGGCGCTCGTCCTGTCGGTGTTCCCCCGCGAGCGGGTCCCGGTGGCCGTGGCGGTCTGGGGCGCCGTCGGGGCCGTCGCCGGGGCGGTCGGGCCGACCGCGGGCGCCGCTCTCGTCGAGGCGTGGGGCTGGCGCTCGGTGTTCTTCCTCAACGTGCCGGTCGTCGCCGGCATCCTCGTCGCCGGCCCCCGCCTGCTCCCCGAGTCGTCGGAGTCGGCGACGGCCGCCGGGGCGCCCACCGCCGCGGCCGCGGCCGCCCGGCGCCTGCCCGACCCGCCCAGCGTCGTGCTGCTGGCCGGCGGCCTCGGCGCGGTGGCCTTCGGGGTGGTCCAGACCGAGGACTGGGGCTGGCTGTCGACCGGCAGCCTCGTCGCCGTGGCCGCCGGGGCACTGGCGATCGCCGCCTTCGTGCGGCGGTCCCGCCGGGTGGCCGCGCCGCTGTTCCCGCTGGAGCTGTTCTCGATCGACGGCGTGCGCTGGGGAAACGTCGGGCTCCTCGTCTACTCCACGGCGTTCGCCATGGCGTTCTTCGGCAACGTGCAGTTCCTCACCGGCGTGTGGGGTTGGTCGGTGCTGAAGGCCGGGTTCGCCATCGCCCCCGGGCCCCTGCTGGTGGCGGTCCTGGCCCCGGTGGCCGGGCGGCTCGCCGCCCGCCGCGGCCAGCGGGCGCTGCTCGTGCCCGGCGGCCTCGTCTACGGCACCGGGGCGCTGTGGCTGCTGGCCTTCGCCGACGCCACCCCCGACTACTGGGGGGTGTTCCTGCCCGCCAACCTGCTCACCGGCCTGGGCGTGGCGCTGTGCCTGCCCCAGCTGTCGAGCGTGGCGGTGCAGCAGCTGCCGCCCGACCGGTCGGCCACCGGCTCGGGGATCAGCCAGTCGGTGCGGCAGATGGGCCAGACGCTCGGCGTCGCCCTGTTCGTCGCCGTCATCGGCGTGCCGGGGCCGGACGAGGCCCTCGACCGCTTCCGCCGGGCCTGGTGGCTGGTGGTGGCGGGCGGCGTGGTCGTCTCGCTGGTCGCCACCCGGCTGCGCCGGTCGCCGCTGACCGCGGCGGCGGCGACGGCGACGGCGCCGACCGTGCCGGCCGCCGAACCCGTCGAACCTGCCGTCCGCGACCTGCCGCTGCCGGCTGTCGCGCCCGAGGGGGTGGGCCTGTGACCATCCGCTTCCGCTCCGACACCGCGGTCACCCGCCTGAGCGACAGCCGCTGGCGGGCCGAGCTGGCCGAGCGCTGGTCGTCGCTGGTCGGCATCCACGGCGGCTACGCGGTGGCCATCGCCACCCGGGCCATCGACGAGGCCGTCGGCGACCCCGCCAAGCCCGTCCGCACCCTCTCCGCCCAGTTCCTCCGGCCCCTCCGCCCCGGGCCGGTCGAGATCGGGGTGACGATCGAGCGCCGGGGTCAGACGCTCGTGTTCGCCTCGGCCCGCCTGCACCAGGAGCACCGCACCGCCCTGCTGGTCCGCACCACCAGCGCCGGGACGCCCGGCTACGAGAGCCTCGCCTACGACGACCACCGGCGGCGGCCCCGGCCGGCCCGGCCGCCGGTGGGGCTGGGCCGGTTCGCCGCCCCCGGGCTGGTTCGGCACTTCGAGCAGGTCGACGTGCGGATGGACCCCGACGTCACGCCGTTCTCCGGCGGGGGCGAGGCCCGGGTCGCCGCTTGGCTGCGCCCGCTCGACGACGAACCGGTCGACACGGCGTGGCTGGTGGCGGCGTGCGACGTGCTGCCGCCGGCGGCGTTCTCCCGCACGACGGGGCCGGTCCGGGCGGCGACGCTCGACTACACCGTCCACCTGCCCGTGGCCGACCCGGCGGCGCGGGTCCCGGTCGGGGCCCACGTGTACCTCGACTGCCGGTCGCCGCTGGCGGCCGACGGGCTGGTGGTGGAGGACGGCGAGCTGTGGGGGCCCGACGGCACGGTCCTGGCGGTCAGCCGGCAGACCCGGGCGGCCGACGCCCGGGTGCCGCTGTCGTCCGCCGGTCCCGCGGCCCCTGCCACCCCCGCCGCGAGCTGAGGCGAGCCGAACCCGGGCCGAGCGCGCCGAGCCGGCCCGGGCGCTCAGTCGCCCGGCGGCACCGCCTCGGCCAGCTCGTCCCTGGTCATCGACGAGCGGCCGGGCACGTCGGCCTCCTTGGCCTTCTCGTACAGCTCGGCCTTCGTGCCGTCGGCGAGGTCCTCCCGGGTGGGGAGCCCGAGCCGCTCGCGCGCCGCGGTCAGCTCGGCGTCGAGCTGCTCCAGGCGGGCGGCGTCGAGCTGCTCGTTGAGCTCGGGGAACATCTCGGTCTCCTCGTCCTCGACGTGGTGGGAGATGCCGGCCTTGAGCATGTCGAGGGCGGCCATGAACCCGGGGCCGTCGGGGGAGAGCTCGACCACCTTGGCCAGCCCGATGCGGGCCAGCTCGTGCTCGCTCTCGCCCTCCATCTCCTCCTCACGGCCGAGCTCGTCGGCCACGACGGGGTAGAGGAGGCGCTCCTCCAGCTCCATGTGGGCCTCGAGCGCCGTGGTCAGCTCCTCGACCAGCGGCGGCCGGGCGACAGGTTCGCTGTCGGCGATCTGCTGCAGGAGCCGCTCGACCTGGCGGTGGTCGGCTCGGAGCACGGCGGTGGGGTCGACAGGCATGGTCACCTCCGGGAGTCGTGGTGCCGTCGGGCTGTCGTGTACCCGCGCTGCCGCCGCCCAGCCACCGGGCGTCGGCCCTGGCGACGTCAGCCCGAGACCGTGGGACCCGCCCGCTCGATCGTGAGGCGGAGGAGGACCCGGCGGTCCCGCTCCATCACCGCCCGGTACTCGTCCCAGTCGGGGTGCTCGCCCCGGATGTCGCGG
>DATCLV010000161.1:0-4026 GCA_036563745.1 Acidimicrobiales bacterium
CGTGTACCCCGTCACCGACCTGCGGATGGGCACGCAGTCGTACGTGGACAACGCCGAGGGCTACTTCCTCACCCGGGAGACCATGGAGTGGTTCCGGCGGCACTACGTCGGCGACGACGGGCCCCGGGACGACCCCCGCACCTCGCCGCTGGCCGCGGACCCCGCGGCGCTCACCGGGCTCCCGCCGGCGCTGGTGATCACCGCCGAGTACGACCCTCTGCGCGACGAGGGCGAGGCCTACGGGGCGGCGCTGGCGTCCGCGGGCGTCCCGACGACCACCACCCGGTACGACGGGATGATCCACGGGTTCTTCGCGATGAAGGACCTCCTGCCCGACGGTGCGACGGCGGTCGCCCAGGCGGCAGCGGCCTTGAAGGCCCACCTGTAACCCCGTCGTCCCAGCCGAACCTGCCCCCGAAACGGGGAGCCCGCTCCCCGTTTCGGGGGCAGGTTCGCCATGTCGGCCCCATGACGCCCGTACGCGCGCCGGGTCCTCCGCCCGGGCGGCCGGCTGCTGCTGGTCTACGAGACCCCGGGCGGCCGCGACGTCACCCCGGCCGTCGTCGCCAACCTCGAGCGCCACGGCTTCGCCGCCGAGGTGCGGCCCCACCCGGCGGTGCTGGCGGTCAGCGGGGTGCGGCCCCCGGGGTGAGGTCGGCGGCGTCGACCGTGCCGGTCGCCTCGGTATCGGTGCCGCCGGTCCCGTCGGCCCCGTCGGCCGTGTCGGTCCTGGTCGACAGCCACGACCCGACCAGGATCAGCACCAGCCCCGCCAGCGACCCGACGCCCGGCCGCTCGTCGAGGAACGCGATCCCCAGCGCCAGCGCCACCACCGGGTTGATGTAGGTGACGACCAGCGCCCGGCCCGCCCCGACCTCGGCGACGAGGATCCCGTAGCCGACCAGGCCCGCGGCCGTGCAGACGAGGCCGAGGACGGCCAGGGCGACGAGCGCGGACCCCGGCGGCACCCCGTCGGGCGGGTCGGCCGCGGCGAACGGCAGCAACGCCAGCGAGGCGACCACCAGCGCCCCGGCCATCGAGGCGCGGGCGTCGAGGTCGGACAGCTGCCGCTTCAGCACCATCGGCCCGACCGCGTAGCCGAAGGCGGCGACCAGGATCGCCCCGGCGCCCCACAGCTCGTCGGCCTCGCCCGACACGTCGACGCCGACCAGGGCCGCCACGCCCGTCAGGCCCACGACCAGGCCCACGAGGCGCCGGCCACCGACCCGCTCGGTGGCGTCGAAGCGGAGCGCCAGCAGGGCCACGAACAGGGGCGCGGCGGCGATGATGATGGCCGCCACCGACGAGTCGACGTGCTGCTCACCCACGGCGATCAGCGGGAACGGGCCCACCAGCTCGACCACGGCGAAGACCGCGAGCCACCGCCAGCGGCCCCGGAGCTGGGCCAGCAGGCCGAGCCGCCACGACAGCGTCACGAGCGCGGCGGCCCCGATCACGATGCGCACCCAGGCCAGGAACGCGGGCGGCACGCCGTCGTCGACCGCCACCTTGATGAACAGGTAGGGGAGGCCCCACATCACCGACACGGCCGCCATCGCGACCCAGGCCCGGCGCGTCACCGACGGTCCCCGTCCATGACGCCATGCTGTCGCGTCCGCCGGCTGTCGTCACGGTGTTCGGCGGGCCGACCAGAATGCCGGGCATGACGTCGTGGAGCGACTTCGCCGCCGCCCATCCCGACCTCGCCGAGCGTGCCCAGCAGATCCTCGACCGTCACCGGCACAAGACGCTGGCCACCCTGCGGCGCGACGGGTCGCCCCGGATCAGCGGCATCGAGTCCCGCTTCTTCGACGGCGAGCTGTGGCTGGGGGCGATGCCGGGGTCGCGCAAGGCGCTGGACCTGCGGCGCGACCCCCGGATGGCGCTCCACAGCAACAGCGAGGAGCCCGACGACGACGATCCCACCCTGTGGGCGCCCGACGCCAAGGTCGCCGGCCTGGCCGTGGAGGTGACCGACCCGGCGACGTTCCGGCGCATCGCCGAGCTGGAGGGCGTCGACGAGTCGGAGGCCGAGCCCGGCTCCTACCACCTCTTCCGCATCGACGTCACCGAGGTGGTCACCGTCGGCATCGGCGATCCGCCCGACCACCTGCTGGTCGACTTCTGGACCGCCACCGGCGGCCGCCGCACGGTGAAGCGCACCTGACCCCCGAGATCGAACCTGCCCCCTTGATCGAACCTGCCCCCGAAACGGGGAGCCGGCTCCCCGTTTCGGGGGCAGGTTCGGCGCAACGCGAGCCGGCGTTCCCGGGCCGTTGAGGCGGTCCGCCTAGAGGAGGCCCCAGATCCGGCGGGGGAAGTCGATCACCCGGCTGACGACGGCCACGACCGGCGTGATCCGGTGCCGGGGCTCGCCCGGGCGGAGGGTGCCGACGAACCACATCTGCTCGATCGTCGGCGGCCCGACCGCGACCTGCTCGAGGACCGACGGGTCCTGGCCGCGGGAAGCCTGGACGATGGCGGCGAACGTCGTCGACCGGCCGACCCCGCCGCTGCAGTGGGCGAAGACGATCCCGTCGGCATCGTCGACGATGCGGAGGAACTCGTCGATCTCGTCACGGGACGGCGCCTCGCCGTCGATGACCGGCAGCGGGTGGTAGTCGATCCCCAGCTCCGCCAGCGCCGCAGGGTCGTCGCGGTTCGGGTTCCCCGGGGAGGGGCTGTTCTCCCGGAGGTCGATCACCGTGGTGACGCCCTGGTCGGCCAGGGCCCGGTAGTCGGCGAGGGTGGGCTGGGCGCCGAACACGACGGCGTCGTCCCCCTCGCCGACCATGCGGAGGTGCGTGATGGCGGGCCACCCGTCCGCTCGGAGCTGCGGGTCCTTCCCGGCCCCGCGCGCCGCCGCCCCCGCCACCACGGTCGTCACCTGCACGACGGCGAACACGCCGAGCCATCCGCCGAGCAGGTAGAGGGGAAGGCGGACCGGGCGGGGGAGGCGGGCGAGGTCGGGTCGGCGCACCGACCCAACCTACGGGCGCCGGCGCCCGTCGGGCGTCAGTTGCGGGAGGCGAACCAGCGGTCCGCCCGGGCGCTGAACAGCGCCAGGATGACCAGCAGCGACAGGCCCACCTGGGCGATCGCCGCCCACGCCTCGTTCCGCTGGCTCTCCCAGCTCACCTGGGTGAGGGCGAAGACGGCCGAGACGATGTGGAGGCACATGACGAGCGCCACCACCGTGCGGGCCCAGTCGGCGCCGCGGCCGAGGCCGTAGGCGACGAGGGCGGTGACCACGCCGAGGGCGATCATCACGGCCCCGGACCACCGCATCTCGGCGGTGGTGAGGCCCAGGTCGTGACGCATCGACCGGTCCTCGGCGTTGGCGAGGAAGCCGACGCCCCCGAGGACGTCGGCCAGGGCGCTGAGCCAGGTCAGGATGACCACGATGGTGACGCCGGCGGGGCGGGCCACCGCCCGGGCGCGGTCCATCGGGGAGGGCGCTGCAGAAGGGAACGATGTGGCCATGGGCCTCACGGTTCCCGGCGGGCCCATCGCCCGGCCTCACCCCACCCGGGTGAAGCTCTTCGTCCTCCTGGGTCCCCGCGGTTCGCCGTCATGATCCGGGCCCGGTCCGTTCTCATGGGGTGCCGCGCCGGGACCGGCGGCATCCCCGGCTGCCCGCACCGGGGACGGCCCGGCGCGGCACAGGGCGGCGCCGTGGTCAGCTCGACGGCTGGGGACGGGCCTGGTGCTCGTGGCAGGCCGCCACGAAGTCGGGGTGGACCCCGTGCAGGGTCACGATGTCACGCTCCCGGTCCCACGTCGCCGACACCCCGCCGACGTGCCCGCGGGCGAACGGCAGCCGTCCCCAGATCCGGTCCCGGTCGATTGACCACCACGACAGCAGCCAGGCGAACACGCTGACGAAGATGAGGAACCACGGCCAGTCGGCCCGCCGCGCCGCCTCGACCGGCACGACCTTGTCCGCCGGCAACCCGGTCCGGGCGCACACCATCGGATAATCCCCCGCCACGAACCGCGCCCGCCACGTCGTCATCCGCACAACCC
>DATCLV010000180.1:0-3670 GCA_036563745.1 Acidimicrobiales bacterium
CGAGCAGTTCATCGTGTTCAGCTCGAACGCCTTCGCCATCCTCGGCCTCCGGTCGCTCTACTTCCTGCTCGCCGACCTGCGCGACCGGTTCGACTTCCTGCAGCAGGGCCTGGCGGTCATTCTCGCCTTCGTGGGCGTGAAGATGATCCTCGCCAACCACTTCCACATCGACACCGTGTACTCGCTGGCGTTCATCGCCGTGGTCCTGGCCGTCGCGATCGGTGCGTCGTGGTTCATCGACAAGAAGAACGGCAACGGCGACGGGCACGGTGGCGGCGCGGCGGGGTCGGTGGGAAACGGCGGTGAGGGTCGCGGCGACGTGATCCTCGTCGACGACGCTCCCTAGTCCCTCCCGCTCGCCGACCTTCTGCGTGGGTGGGCGCCCCGGCCGGGCGCCCACCCGATCCGCGTCATCGGTCGCTCTCGTCGTCTTCCCTGGCACGTGGGGTGCCGGCCGGTGGGTCGCCACCACTGTGCGTGGCGAACGGGGTTTCCCGTGTGGTCGGCGGGGGCACAGCGTGCGCATGGAAGCTGCACTCGGCGGTCCCTCGTACCCCGCGGAGCTCACGATCACCTCACCCGAACGGATCGCCCGCTGGCGCCCGTTCGTCCACTGGTTGCTGGTGATCCCCCACGCGCTCATCGTCTACGCCCTGAACATCCTGTCCCAGGTCGTGGCGATCGTCAGCTGGTTCGTCATCCTGTTCACCGGCCGGCTGCCGGAGAGCCTCGCCGGGGTGCAGGCCATGTGCCTGCGCTACTCGGAACGGGCGTCGGCCTACGCGACGGTGCTGCTGGAGGAGTACCCGCCCTTCAGCTTCGACACCACCGAGGCCGACCCGCGCGACTACCCGGGCATCCTCACGGACTTCGAGCCCGAGCTCGAGGGTCGCAACCGGTTGACCACGTTCTTCCGGTGGGTCCTGGCGATCCCGCACTTCATCGTCCTGGCCGTGCTCGGGTTCGCGTCCGGCATCGCCTGGATCATCGGGATGATCGCCATCGTGGTCACCGGGGCGTGGCCGGAGGGGCTGCAGCGCTTCGTCGTCGGCGTGATGCGGTGGAGCCTGCGGGTGATGGCGTACACGGCGCTGCTCACCGACGAGTACCCGCCCTTCAGCCTGGAGCCGTAGGCCGGGCGGTCGGTCTCGTTCGCCGGCTCGGGTCGGGCGCCCGAGCCGGTCGGGCGCGCGGTCGGCTCGGTGCCGGGTCGGGCTGGAAGGTCGACCCGCTCGGCGATCGACGGCCGCTCCGCCCGGGGGAGCGGCCGGCCGCCGGTATTCTCGCCGGCCATGGGCATCCTCGACGAGGACGTCGCCGCCGTCCGAGCGGCCAGCGACATCGTCGGGATCGTCACGCAGTACGTGCAGCTCCGGCGGGTCGGTCGCCGCTGGACCGGCCTCTGCCCCTTCCACCCGGAGCGCACGCCGTCCTTCTCGGTCAACGCCGAGGAGGGCCTCTACTACTGCCTCGCCGGGGAGACCCGGGTCGTCACGTGGGACGGCGTGCGGGAGATCCGGGAGCTGGCCGGGACCACTGCCCGGATCCTCACCGAGGGCGGCCGGTGGGTCGACGCCCCCTTCCGGTCGTTCGGGGTGCAGCCGCTGCTGCGGGTCACGCTGTCGCGCAACCGGCAGCAGAAGGTCGTGCACGCCACACCCGAGCACCGGTGGCTGGTGCGGTCGGGCCGGGGCGACCACCACTTCGAGCGCACCACCGCCGAGCTGCGCAGCGGCCACCAGCTCGCCTGGTCGTTCCCGGCGTCGCAGCTGGCCGACATCGTGGCCTGGGAGCCGGCGGGGGTCGCCCACGGGCTGGCGTTCGGGGCTGGCACCGTCGAGGGCGACGTGGTCCGGCTGGAGGTCGACGACCGGCACGGTGAGCTGCTCAAGTGGCTCCCGCCGGGGCGGCCGGCGCGGGGTACGGGCGCCCCGGGTGTCGGGGGTCCCGGGGAGGCCGCCGACGTCACGGTGCTGGAGCTGCCGGCCGCGGCCGCCGCACCGCCGAAGCTCGACGACGAGCCCGCGGCCTACCTGGCCGGCTGGCTGGCCGGGTACCTGGCCGCGGTGGGGGAGGTGGCCGCCGACGGGACGTGCAGCCTGCGGTCGGCCCGCCGCGGCGACCTGGAGCTGGCCCGGACCCTGTGCGCCCGGCTCGGCGTCACCGACCTGGGCATCGTCCCCGACGACGGCGGCAGGGGTGACGGCGGCGGCCGAGGCGACGGCGGCTGGCGGCTCGACCTCCTCGCCGACGGGTTCGACGAGCGGCTGCTCCTCCGCGGCGACCACCGCGAGCGGTTCCTCGCTGCGTCCCGCAGCTGGCGCCGCAAGGGGTGGACGGTCAACGCCGTCGAGGCCACCGACCGGGTCGAGGAGGTGTTCTGCGCCCAGGTCGAGGGCACCCACAGCTTCACGCTCGAGGACGGCATCCTCACCGGCAACTGCTTCGGCTGCCAGGCCAAGGGCGACGTGATCACGTTCGTCCGGGAGATCGAGCACCTCGACTTCGTCGGCGCCGTCGAGTGGCTCGCCAACCGGGCCGGGATCACCCTCCACTACACCGACCGCAACGAGGGCGAGGGGCGCAAGCGGCGGGCCAAGCTCGTGGCGATCATGGAGCGGGCGGTCGACTGGTACCACCAGCGGCTCCTGTCGTCGCCCGACGCCGGCGCCGCCCGCCGCTACCTGCGGGAGCGGGGCATCGACGGCGACGTCGTGCGGGAGTACCGCATCGGCTGGGCGCCCGACGGCTGGGACGAGCTGTGCCGGGCCCTGCGCCTCAACGAGGACGACGCCCGCGACACCGGACTCGGGTTCCGCAACAGCCGCAACCGCCTCCAGGACACGTTCCGGGGGCGGATCATGTTCCCGATCTGCGACCCCCAGGGCGACCCGGTGAGCTTCGGCGGCCGCATCCTCCCCGGCACCGAGGGCCCCCACAACCACGGCAAGTACAAGAACACGCCCGAGACGCCGCTGTACCACAAGAGCAAGGTGCTCTACGGGCTCGACCGGTCGAAGGCGGCGATCGTGTCGGCCGACACCGCCATCGTGTGCGAGGGCTACACCGACGTGATCGGGTTCGCCCGCAGCGGCGTGCCCCTCGCCGTCGCCACCTGCGGCACCGCCCTCACCGACGAGCACGTGAAACTGCTGCGGCGCTACGCCCGGCGGCTCGTGCTCGCCTTCGACGCCGACGGCGCCGGCCAGGCCGCCGCCGAGCGCTTCTACCAGTGGGAGCGGGAGCACGACCTCGAGGTGGCCGTCGCCGACCTCCCCGAGGGGCAGGACCCGGCCGACGTCGCCCGCACCGACCCCGAACGGCTGGCCGCCGCGGTGTCCGGGGCCACGCCGTTCCTGCGGTTCCGGCTCGATCGGGCCTTCGCCGCCGGCGACCTCACCACGCCCGAGGGGCGGGCGAAGATGGCCGAACGGGCGCTGGCGATCGTGGGCGAGCACCCCGTCGACCTCGTGCGCGACCAGTACCTGATGGAGGTCGCCAGCCGCTGCCGGATGGACCCCGAGCGCCTGCGGCCCACGCTGGAGCGGGCGATCCAGGAGGCGCGGGCGGCGGCCAAGGCCCGGCGGTCGTCGGGCGGCGCGGGCGACGGTCGGTCGGGCGGGGGTCGGTCGGGCGACGGGCGGGGCGGGCCGCGCCGGCCGGGCAGCAG
>DATCLV010000188.1:0-7278 GCA_036563745.1 Acidimicrobiales bacterium
CGAGCAGGATCTCCTTCACCGTGTCCGGGTCGAGCGACTTGCCGCCCCGGCCGTTGCGGCCGTGGGCGTCGATGATCAGCGCGGCCACGCCGACGGCGTGGGGCGAGGCCATCGAGGTGCCCTGCAGGTAGGTGTAGAAGCCGCAGGTGCCCCGGCGGTCGCAGTACCGCACCGAGAAGTCGTCGGTGGGGTTGCCGTTCTCGTCGGCGAGGCCCTCCGCGATCGCCACGTGCAGCGGGTACGGCGCCAGCACCAGGTTGGCGGGCACCGAGTAGTCCGGCGTGCCCACGAAGTCCCGGAACCAGCCACCGGGGGCCGCCACGTCGACCTCGCCGAAGCCGTAGTTGGAGTAGTCGGCCTTGGTGGTCGACGGGCCGACCGCCGACACGCTGATCACCTCGGGCGCCTCGGTCGGCACGTCGAGGCAGTTCTTGGTGACGACCCGCTCACGCTCCGACCCCGGCGGGAAGTTGGGGCTGGTGGCGTCGGGTCGCAGCGGGGCGGCCAGGTCGAAGTGCGAGTTGCCGGCCGCGGCGATCAGGGTGACGCCCCGGTCGTGGGCGTACTTGGTGGCGGCGAGGACGAGCTCGCGGGTCAGCGCCTGCTGGGCGATCTCCTCGTCGGTGACGTCACCGGAGACGTAGTCGTCGCGCGACGCGCAGTTCCACAGCCACGGGTCGGTGTAGAAGCTCATGTTGACCACGTCGAGGCCGAGGTTCCCCGCCTCGGTGAGCGCCGCCACCACCTCGTACAGGAAGAAGTAGCCGGAGTCCTGGCCGGCCCGCAGGTTGACGAGCGTGGCCTTGGGGGCCACGCCGCCGGTGCCGAAGCCGTTGTCGGCGGCGGCGACGATGCCGGCCACGTGGGTGCCGTGCCCGCCGTCGTCGACGTCGGCCGGGTCGATGCAGGTCGGCACCTCGCAGGGGCCGTCGACCGACGGGATGTCCATCGTGAAGTTCCGCGACCGGCGGGCGTCGAAGTTCGGGGCGATGTCCGGGTGCGACGCGTCGATGCCGGTGTCGATGATCCCGACGTCGACGCCGCGGCCGGTGGCCCGGCGGTGCGCCTCGTCGACCCCGATCATCTCCATGTCCCACTGCCGGTGCGACAGCGGCTCGTCGCCGGCGCGGGCGTGCGGCGCGGGGCCGCGCCCGCGGCTCGCCCGGCGGTCGGCGACGCTGGGCCGCTCCTCGACGAAGCGGTGCGGCATGCCGGGACGGGTGATGCCGACGGAGTGGTTGCGGGCGACGCCGGTGACGGTGTCCTCGGCCTGCACCTCGTCCGCGAACCCGGCGTCGGTGGCCTCGACGAGCGCGATGCCGATCTCCTCGTTGACGTCGACGACCGTGCCGCCGGCCGCCTCGACCGCCTCGGTGGCCGCGGCGACGTCCGACTCGAACGCCACCACGTACTCCTGCGCACCACCTTGCGGCTGGGCCGCGGCCTGCGACGCCTGGGACGCCGTCGGCCGGGCCGGTGCGGCCGTGGCCACGAACGTGGACGCGGCGACCCCCGCGACCGCGAGCGCGGACGCGATCAACATGCGATGTTTCGTCATGGAGCTCCCCAATCCTCTCGGTTCCTGGCGCTACCCCCCGCCATCAGACGCCAACGTAGGCGAATCGCTCGCTCCGTTCTCGAAAAGCTGCGCAGTTTGGCGGTTTTCCGCAGGAACCGCGGGCGATCGGGTCAGACCTCGCCCGTCGCGTCGTACAGCCACGATGCCACGTCGGCCGCCATCAGTCGCGCTTCCCAGTCGGGCGGGGCGCCGCGGCGCAGGGTCTCGTAGTCCCAGTAGTCCCGCCAGAGCGTGACCCGGTCGCCGACCACCCGGTGGACGGTGACGAACGGGAGCGTCACGGTCTCCCCGGTCGGCCAGGTCCAGGTCTCGCTGTGCTCGAAGAGCACGGTGTCGCCGTCCGCGGCCATCACGCCCGGCCGGTGCTCGTAGCCGGCGAGGTCGCCGAGCCCGAGCCGCAGCCGGGCGACGATGCCCGCCGGGCCCTTGGCCGCGGTGGCCGGGCCGGTCGGCACGTCGTAGTAGACGGCGTCGTCGGCCAGGTGCCGGGCGACCCCCTCCCAGTCCCGCTCGTGGACCGCGCTCCACAGCCCCTGCACCACATCGACGTTCGCCATCGGCGTTCCCCCTGTCCGAAAAGATTCCCCCGCCCGTGCAAGAAAGTGCACCTACCACCCAGCGCGAGGACTCGACCTCTTCTAGCATCGACACGCGGTGGAGCAGCCCGAACACATGGTGTCCGGGGCGGGCGACGCCGGCGTGGCGGGATCACGGTTGGGCGGTCGCTATCGGCGTCTCTGGGCGGCCACGACCATCTCGAACCTTGGCGACGGCATGTCGGTCACGGCCCTGCCGCTGCTGGCCGCGAGCCTCACGCGCGACCCCGTCCTCGTCGCCCTGCTGCACTTCGCCCAGTTCGCGCCGTGGCTGCTGTTCTCGCTGGTGGCCGGGGCGCTGGTCGACCGCTGCGACCGGCGCCAGCTCATGTGGCGGGTCGACGTGTTCCGGGCGGGGGTGATCGGCGCCGTCGCCGTGCTGGTGGCGGTCGACCGGGCGCGCCTGCCGCTGCTGTTCACCGCCGCCTTCCTGCTGGGCACCGCCAAGACGCTGTTCGACAACGCCTCGCAGGCCCTGCTGCCCTCGCTGGTCGAACGGCGGCACCTGGCCCGGGCCAACGGCCGGCTGTTCGGGGCGCAGATCCTCACCCACCAGTTCGCGGGGCCGGCGGTGGGCGGGGCGCTGTTCGCGGCCACCGCCGCGGCGCCGTTCGTCTTCGACGCCGGCTCGTACGTGGCCGCCGCCCTGCTGGTGGCGCTGATCCCCGGCCTCTACCGGCCGCACCGCCGGCTGCCGGGGTCGACCGGCGCCACGCTGCCGGGCGGGACGCGGCCGGCCGTGACGCGGCCGGCCGTGACGACCCGGGCCTCCGACGCCCGCTCGGTCGTCGCCGGCATCCGGGCCGACATCGCCGACGGCCTCCGCTGGCTGTGGGGCCACCGGGTGCTGCGCAGCCTGGCGCTGGTGCTCGGTGCCATCAACCTGCTCTCCGAGGGGGCGCTGGCGGTGATGGTCCTCTACTCCCAGGACGTCCTCGGCGTCGGCGACGTCGGCTACGGGCTCCTCATGACCAGCTTCGCCGTCGGCAGCCTGGCCGCCAGCCTCGTCGGCGAGCGGGCGGTCGCCCGGTGCGGCTCCGGCCAGGCGCTGGTCCTGTCGCTGGTGGTGATGGGCGCGGGGCAGCTGTCGATCGGCCTGGCGGCGCACGCGGTCGTGGTGGCGGTCCTGAGCATGGGGGTCGGGTTCGCCACGATTGTGTGGAACATCATCACGGTGTCGCTCCGCCAGGCCCTGATCCCCGACGAGATCCTGGGCCGGGTCAACAGCGCCTACCGGTTCATCGGCTGGGGCGCCATCCCCATCGGGGCGCTGGCCGGCGGCCTCCTGGCCGACAGCTTCGGCTTGCGGGCGCCGTTCGTGGTCGCCGGGCTGGGCACGCTCGTCACCGCCGTGGCCATGTCGCCGGTGGTGAACCCGGGGTCGATGGCGGCCACCGAGCGGGAAGCCGCGGCCCGGACCGAACGGGTCCCGGTCGTCACCACCTAGGGGTACCACCTTTCCGGCCGCCCGGCCGGCCGGGCCGAGCGCGGGCCGGTCTGCAAAACTGCGCAGGATGCTGGGGCTGGTGGCGGCGACCGAGCGCCGGACGTGGTGGTGGGTCTTCGGTCTCGTGTTCGTCGCCGCGGCCGCCTGGGCGCTGGCGACGCCCCCGATGACCGGGCCCGACGAGAGCGCCAACGCCATCCGGGCCGCCGCAGTGGTCCGGGGCCAGATCACCGGCCGGCACATCCCGGACCTCGGCGGCAACGAGCTGTGGTCCAACGTCATGGTCGAGGTCGACGTGCCCGCGTCGTTCGCGGAGGCCGGCTACGTGGGGGCCTGCTACCTGGGCGAGCCGCGGGAGCGCATCGAGGGCGCCGTCGTCGTGCCCCGCGGGGCCGACTGCCCGGAGCTGACCAGCGACACGCGCTCGGTCGACGCGCTCACCTACGAGTACCGGGGGCAGCCGTTCTTCTACGCCCTGGTCGGCCTGCCGACGCTGGTGTCGGTCGACGACGCCGGCGCCGTCGCCATGCGCCTGGTGGGCGCGCTCCCGACCGCGGCGCTGCTGGCCTCGGCGGTGCTGTCGGTCCGGCGCCTGCCCACCGTCGCCCGGGCGCTCACCGGGCTGGGAGCGGCGGTCACCGTGTCGCCCGAGCTGGTGTACCTGGCGGGGATGCAGAACGCGGGCAGCGTCGAGATCGCCGCCGCCCTCGCGGCGTGGACGTCGGGGCTGGCGATGGTGACGCTCCCCGAGGCGCCCGACGGCCGGCTGGTCAACCGCACGGCGGTGGCGCTGGTCGTGCTGATCCTCACCCGGGGCCTGTCCCCCGCGTTCGCGGCGCTGCTGCTGCTCGTGCTGGTAGCCCTGGCCCGGCCGGGGCGGGTGCGGTCGCTGCTGGCCCGGCCCGAGGTCCGGGCGTGGATGACCTTCGGGGTCGGGGCGACGGCCGTGTCGGGCGTGTGGCTGTGGGTGATCCACGAGCAGTTCCCGCTGTACGGGTTCTCCCCCATCGGGTTCGCCGACGCCTTGGCGCGGGTGCCGTGGTGGGTGCAGGGCATGGTGGCGGTGTTCGGCTCGACCGACGTGGTGCCACCGGTGGCGCTCCACTGGGCGTGGGGAGCGGCGGCGGCGCTGGTGGTGGGCCTGTCGGCGGTGGCGGGCAGCCGGCGCCACCTGCTCGTGGCGCTGGGCCTGATCGTCGCGGGGATCGGGCTGCTGATCTCGGGCGAGGGCTTCGGCGTGCCCCAGACCGGGTTCTGGTGGCAGGGCCGCTACGTCCTCCCCCTGGTCGCCGGGGCGCTGGTGGTCGCCCCGACCGGGGTGCGAGAGCCGTCGCCGGCCGCGCCCGCCCCCGGCCGGCTGCGATGGGCCGCGGCCGCGGTCCTGGCCGTGTTCGTGGCCGGGCACGCCTGGTCGTTCGCCTACGCGCTGCGGCACTACACGGTCGGGCACGACGGCCCCTGGTCCCCGTCGGAGTTCCTGCTCGACCCGATCTGGTCGCCGCCCCTGCCGCCGGTGCTGCTCCTGCCGGTGTTCGTGGCCGCCGTGGCCGGCCTCGCCGCCGTGCTGTGGCGCGTGACGGTCGCCCCGGCGGTCACCGGTGCGGTGGACGGTGGCGCCGACGACCGTGGGGACGGCGCCGAGGCCGACCGCGACGGCGGCGACGCCGGGACGGGCGCCACGGGCAGGCCCGGAGGCGGCACCGGGAACCGATCGACGAGGTCGAGTACGGTCGCCGTGACGTGACGGCGTGACAGCTGGGGAGGGGGGATGAGGATCGACCGCGGGGCAGCCTGGCGCGCCTTCGCCACCTACCGGGGTGCGCCGGTGGCGACCCGGGCGTTCGTCGCGGCGCGGCTGGTCGTCGCCCCGTTGGCCCCGCTCACCGAGGAGGCCCGGCGTCTCCGCGGGCGGGTGCTGTCGCTGGGCAGCGGCATCTCGATCGTCGAGCGCTACCTGGCCGAGGTGAACCCCGACCTGCACATCGAGGGCGTCGACCTCGACCCGCGCCACATCGAGCTCATCGACGCCACCCGCGAGCGGAGCCCGCGGGTCACGCTCCGCCAGGGCGACGCCACCCGCATCGACGAGCCCGACGAGAGCTACGACGCCGTGCTCGTGTGCGACGCCCTCCACCACTTCGATCCCGAGCGCCACAAGCCTTTGGCCGGAGCGATCGCCGCGTGCCTCCGGCCCGGCGGGGTGGTCGTGGTGAAGGACCTCGACGTCGCCCCCCGGTGGAAGTACCACTGGAACCGGCTGCACGACCGGATCGTCGCGGGGCCCGAGCCGATCCACTGCCGGTCGCCGGAGGAGATGGCCGAGGTGCTGGCCGGCGCCGGCCTGCTGCCGGAGCGGGTCGAGCGGACCGATCGGCCCTGGACGCCCTACGCGCACTACGTGGTCCGGGCCCGCAAACCCTGACGCGCGGCGTGTCCCGCCGCGCCTTGCACGTCCTGTGCAAGAGTGACGGCCGGGGGTTATGGAGATGACCGGAGCGCGCACCCACGACGACCACTCGCCACGCCGCCGTGGCCCCGTCCTGTGCCTGGCGCTGGCCGCGCTGGTGACCCTGCTGCTGGCCGTGGCCTGCGGCGACGACGGCGGGGACGACGGCGCCCGGGAGGGCGACGGCAGCGGCGGGGGCGGCGCGGCCGAGCCCGCCGCCGAGTGGGTCCGCCTCGGCAAGGATCTCGGCAACACCCGGGCCGCCACCGAGGAGCGCGGGATCGGCGCCGACGACGTCGGCGAGCTGGCGCCCGCCTGGGAGCTCGACGGCATCCGGGGCCTGACCGGCACGCCGGTGGTCGCCGACGGCGTCGTCTACATCGGCGACTGGAGCGGCACGGTCCGGGCCCTCGACGCCGCCACCGGCGAGGAGCGGTGGGCCTACGACATCGACACCTTCTACATCGGCGGCTCCGTCGCCCTCGACGACGACCACGTCTACGTCGGCGCCTTCGACGGCCGGGTGCTCGCCCTCGACCGCGCCACCGGCGAGGAGGTGTGGTCGGTGGCGGTCGGCGACCACCCGCAGGCGGCGATCTTCGGGTCGCCGGTGGTGGTCGACGACCTCGTGCTCACCGGCGTCGCCAGCTTCGAGCTGATGACCGACAACCCGGCCCCCACCTTCCGGGGCCACGTGGTGGCGCTCGACGCCGCGACCGGCGACGAGGTGTGGCGCTACTGGACGATCGACGAGGACGAGACCGACACCGCCGGCGTGTCGGTGTGGGCCACGGTGGCCGTCGACACCGGGCGCGAGCTCGTCTACGTGCCCACCGGCAACAGCTACGGGCCCCGTCCCTCCCCCCGCAGCGACGCCATCGTCGCCCTCGACCTCACCACCGGTGAGGAGCGGTGGATCGCCCAGTTCACCGAGGGCGACGTGTGGACCGTCGGCAACCCGGTCGGCACCGACGCCGACGTCGGGTCCCCGCCCAACCTGTTCGAGGTGGGCGACGTCGAGGCGGTCGGTGCCCCCGACAAGGCCGGCGTCTACCACGCGCTCGACCGCGACACCGGCGAGGTCCTGTGGGAGGCCGACCTCACCGAGGGCGGGCTCCAGGGCGGGGCGCTGGCGTCGGCCGCGGTGGCCGAGGGCGTGATCTACGTGGCCTCCAACCGGGCCAGCCAGGACGCCGACCTCATCGCGCTC
>DATCLV010000210.1:0-5307 GCA_036563745.1 Acidimicrobiales bacterium
GCTGCAGGCCCAGGACGACAACGAGCGCTTCTTCGACCACCGCCGCGAGTGGGCCCGCACCGACTTCGAGAACGGCGGCACCCCGCGCCCCGAGTGGGAGGCGCTGCTCGCCGAGATGCGGCGCCGGGCCGACGCCGCCGGCTGGCTCCGGCTGGCGCTCCCCGAGGAGCTCGGCGGCCGCGACGCGTCGAACCTCGAGATGGCGATCATCCGCGAGCACCTCGCCACCAAGGGCCTCGGCCTGCACAACGACCTGCAGAACGAGTCCTCGATCGTCGGCAACTTCCCGACCGTGCTGATGATGCGCGACCACGGCACCGAGGAGCAGAAGGCCGAGTGGATGCCGGGGTTCCTCGACGGCACCCGGCGCCTGGCGTTCGGGCTCACCGAGCCGAACCACGGCTCGGACGCCACGTTCCTCGAGACCACCGCCGTGCGCGACGGCGACGAGTGGGTGATCAACGGGAAGAAGCGCTTCAACAGCGGGCTGCACCACGCCACCCACGACATCGTGTTCGCCCGCACCTCGGGCGAGCCCGGCTCGCCGGTGGGGATCACCGCGTTCCTGGTGCCGACCGACGCGCCCGGGTTCTCGGTCGACTTCTTCTGGTGGACGTTCAACATGCCCACCGACCACGCCGAGGTGACCCTCACCGACGTGCGGGTCGGCCCCGAGGCGGTGTTCGGCCGGGTCGACCACGGCCTGGAGCTGGCGCAGACGTTCGTGCACGAGAACCGCATCCGCCAGGCGGCGTCGTCGCTGGGCGCGGCGCAGTACTGCATCGACGAGGCGGTCAGGTACGCCAACGAGCGGGTCACCTGGGGCCGGCGCCTGTCGACCAACCAGGCCATCCAGTTCCCGCTGGTCGAGCTGCACACCGAGGCGGCGATGCTGCGCCAGCTCATCCGGTCGACGGCGGTGGCGCTCGACAACCATCACCACATGGAGGTCACCCACCTGGTCTCCATGTGCAACTACCGGGCCAACCGGCTGTGCTGCGACGCCGCCGACCGGGCCATGCAGGTGTGCGGCGGCATCGGTTACACCCGCCACATGCCGTTCGAGCACATCTACCGGCACCACCGCCGGTACCGGATCACCGAGGGGTCGGAGGAGATCCAGATGCGCAAGGTGGCCCAGCACCTCTTCGGCTTCACCCGCTCCTGACGCGGCGGGCCGTTCGGGGCGGCCGGCCCGGTCGAGGACGCGTCAGCCGGTTCGGGCGCGGCCCGAGTCCGGGTCGACCATGAGGGGTGCGGCGTCGACGGCCTCGAAGTCCGCACCGGTCAGCGTGCCCAGCGCCCGGAGGGCGTCGTTGTCCCAGCGCTCGTCCGGGGCGCCGCTCAGGTACCAGGGCGACCCGTTGTCGGCGACGATCACCCCGTAATCCTTCATGGCCTGGGCGACCACGCGGGCCTGGGCCGGCAGGCCGCCGATGTCGACGTCGGCCTTCAGCCGGAGCCGCAGCCCCATCGGCGGCAGGTTCGGGTCGGCCTGGTCGGAAGCGGCGTGCCGGGCGGGCCACACGTACGCGTCCTGGCTGCGGGGGACCGTGACCCGGATGGCGTGGTCGACGCGCCCGGCGGCCACCTCGTCGTAGCGCACGAGGCCCGGGTAGATCGGGAGCCCCGCGGCGTCGGCCGAGGTCCAGCCGTCGGGGCGCAGGTCGTGGCGGCGCAGGTCGTAGACGGCGCCGGACCCGGCCCGCCAGGACCCGTCGCCGTTCGGGTGGGCGGCGTACAGCTCGTAGAGCCGGCACGCCGACCGGTCGACCAGCAGCACGTGGCGGTCGCCGTCGGCGGCGGGCCCGCCCTCCACGCGCGCGTCGGCCGGGATGGGGTAGGGGCCGGGGTCGCTCTCGTCGGCGTAGTCGAAGGTCACGGCGACGCCCGGCTGGCCCGGTGGCACCTCGGTGACCGGGATGCCGATCGGCCCGCCGTCCCACAGGCCCGACCCGAAGTCGGCCTTCACGCCCTCGTCGAGGCCGATCGCAGCGACGTAGGCGTCGCTGCGGGGGTGGACGGGCAGCCGGTCGACGCGGGCGTGCCAGTGGGAGTCGGCGGGGAAGTCGGGGCAGTCGCCGGCGGGGTCGGGGGCCGCCGTCGTCGTGGTCGCCGGGGCGGTGGTCGTGGTGGCGGGCGCTGTGGTCGTCGTCCCGTCGTCCGAGGGCGGGGCCGTCGTCGTGGTGCGCTCGGTCGCCCGGGCGAGCGAGGTCGACGTGCCGTCCCCGCCGGCCAGCGCCCACACACCGGCCAGCGCGACGGCGAACCCGGCGGTCCCCACCGCCACCCGCTTGCCGGTCCACCGCACGCGGGGAGTCTGCCACCTCGTCCGGCGCCGGGCCGGGGTGCCGAGCTCCCGGCCCGGCGCCGGCGATCAGGTGGCGGCGATCGGCGAACAGCGGTCGGCGGTCGGCGCTCGGCCGTCGGCGGTCAGGCGTCGGCGAGCGCGGCGCCGGCCTCGACCTCGTCGACCTCGTCGGTCTCGCCCGGCGCCGCGTCCCGGCGCCAGTAGGCGATGAGGTCGACGGCCTCCTGGGGCAGCCCCCGCTCCTGGCGGACGTGCCGGCGCAGCCGCGCGAACGTCCGGCTCTCGCCGCCGCCCCACACGTAGGTGCCCTCGGACAGCGGGGGCAGGGCCCGGACCGCGTCGAGCAGGAGCGTGGTGGTCCCGGCCTCGGCGCCGTCGCGGTGGCACCAGACCACGTCGACCCCCGGGCGCGCCGGGAGCTCCTGGCGGGACGCCGCGTCGGCGACCTCGGCCACCACCTGGACGGGGACGTCCGGGTCGAGCCACTCGATGATGGCGGCGATGGCCGGCAGGCCCGTCTCGTCGCCGACCAGCAGGTAGCGCCGGGTGCCCTCCGGCGGCGCGAACGACGTGCGCGGCCCCCACAGCGCCACCGGGTCCCCGACCGCCGCCTTGGCCGCCCACGACGACGCCGGGCCCTCGCCGCCGCCGTCGGCGTCGCCGTGGAGGACGAACAGCATCTCCACCCGGCGGGTCTCGGGGTCCCAGCGTCGCACCGTGTAGTAGGCGCCGACCGGCCGCTCCTCCTCGGGCATGTCGTGGTAGCCCTCCCAGGTGAACGACGCGTCGATCGTCAGCTCGGTGCGGCCGGGCGGGGGCAGGAGCACGTAGAGGAAGGCGTCGGGGCCGGGGAGGACCATGCCCTCGAGGTCGTCGCCGGAGAAGGTGATGCGCCGCAGGTGGGGGTGGACGTCCTCGACCGCCACCACCTCGGCGAGCATCGTGCGGTAGGAGCGGATCTCCTCGATCTCGGCCTCGGCGCTGGTGGTCCCCTCCGTGCCCGACACCTCCCGGGCCCGGGTGACCAGGTTGAAGAGCGCCATCGTGAGCTCGTCGAGGGTGGTGACCCGCTCGGGGAAGGCGACCGTCACCCGCTCCTCGCCGCCGTCGACGCCGGTGACCGCGAGGTCGACGCCGTCGGGGGAGAGGCCGACGACCCGGGCCGCCGTCGCCGCCGGTCGCTCGCCGAGCACCTGGGCGACGAACAGGGTGGCGTCCGAGAACTCGCCGTTCATCGACTCGACGTACTCGTCGGCGTGCTCGGCGACCTCTTCCTCGATGGTGGGCATCGTGCCTCCCGGGCTCGGCGGCTCAGCCGTCTGAACCTAGGCTGTTAGGTCCCCCTAACGCAAGGGTCGTGCGCGCGGACCGTGACAGGGGCCGGCCGCTGGCGCGGCATCATGCGGGCATGACCGATGGTGTGGTGCGCTACCGGGTGGTCGTGACGGGGCGGGTGCAGGGCGTCTGGTACCGGGAGTCGTGCCGGCGCACCGCCGAGCGGCTGGGGGTCGGGGGCTGGGTGCGCAACCGGCCCGACGGGTCGGTGGAGGCCGCCGTCGAGGGCCCGCCGGCCGCGGTCGACCGGCTGCTCGACTGGATGCGCGAGGGCCCGCCCCGAGCCGTGGTCGAGAAGGTCGACCCCCGGCTGGAGGACCCGGCCGGGGACCGTGCGTTCGTCGTCCGGTAGCGGTCGTCGTCGCCGGCGCCGGCGGAGCTACAGGGGCGCCGGGGCCCAGGTGCGGCCGCCGTCGTCGGTGGACAGGAGCGTGCCGGTGCCGGGGTAGCCGGCGGCGGGGGCGTACACCACCCAGCCCGTGCGGCGGTCGGCGAACGTGAGGTCGCGCCAGCCGGCGCCGCCGTCGCCCTCCTCGACCGCCGTGGTCCACGCCTCGCCGCCCGTGTCGTTGACGTACAGCCAGCTGCCCGACGACGTCGACGCCACCGCCAGCGTCGCCGAGGCGATCGGGCCGGGCGTGGCGGCCAGCTCGGACGCGATGCCCCACTCGGGGGTGATCCCGGCGGGCGTGGTGGTGCGGGCCCCGTCGGCGGAGCGGAAGGCGCGCTTGGCCGCCTTCGAGAACCCGGCGCTGCCCACGCACAGCAGCGCCACGTCCCGGCGGGAGGTCGGGGCGACGTCGGCCAGCACGTCGCCGGCGCCCTCCTTGTCGCACGGCGACGGGCGGGGCGACCAGGTGCGGCCGTCGGGTGCGGCGTAGAAGGCGTCCGGGTCGGGCGCCGGCTGCTGGCCGACCACGTAGGTCGACCGGCCGTGCGCGGCGAGGATCGGCCACGAGCCGTGGGGCAGCTCGACGTCGGTCACGGGCCGCCACCGGGTGGTGCCGGGAGGGGCGGCCGGCGCCGTCCACAGCGAGGGCGGCGTCGGGCACTCGTAGGGCGGCTGGCCGGGGGCGCAGTCGCTGACCACGGCGTGGACCAGCCCGCCGTCGGCCACCAGGGCGAGCACCTGCTGCCCGTCGCCCGGCATCGGGGCCGGCGACCAGGTGCGGCCGCCGTCGACCGTGCGCTCGAACGACGGCCCGAACGCCCAGCCGTGGCGGGCGTCGGCGAAGTCGATCCCGGTGACGCCCGGCTCCCCGGGTGGGGCGATCGGCGATGCGAGGGTCCCGGTCATCGACCAGGTCGCCCCGCCGTCGTGGGTGGCGATCACCGTGGTGCACTCGGCGGCGGGCTCCTCGGGCGCCTCGGGAGCGCCCGGGCACGGGGCGACCCCGAGCGCCCAGCCCCGCTGCGGGGAGGTCCAGGTGAGCGCCTGGGCCCGGAACCCGTCAGGCACGGGCACCCGGTCGGGGCGCGGGTCGGGCGCCGGTCGTGCGCCGGCGGGCGCGACGGCGGCCAGCGCCACGAGCGCACCGGCGAGGAGGGGGCGGACGGTCCTGTGAAGCACGGGCACGGAGATCGACCGTACCGAAGGCCGCCCGCCGATCCATGGCACCCCGGCCGTCACAATCGATCGCTCCCGGGCATGGGCCAGGAAG
>DATCLV010000213.1:0-5753 GCA_036563745.1 Acidimicrobiales bacterium
GCGCCGACCTGGTCCGCCACCACGCGGCGGCGCTGGCGGTGAACCTCCTGCCCCTGGCGCTCACCACCGGCACGCTGGTGGCGCTGGAGATGCTGGGCACCGACGACCGGGGCGTCCAGCTCGTGGCGGTCACCGCGGCCAACGCCGGTGCGACGGCGGCGCGGTTCGTGCTGCTGCGGATCTGGGTGTTCCGCCCGGCCTGACCGGGCCGCCCGGCCTGACCGGGCCGACTGGCCAGACCGGGCCGGCCGGGCCCCGGGAGAGGCGGCCGTGAACCTGCGGCTGCGGCTCGTCGCCGGCCTCGTGGCCCTGCTCACGGTGGGGCTCGTGGTGTTCGGGGTCGCCACCTACGGCGTCTACGCCCGCGCCCAGTACGAGCGGCTCGACGAGGAGCTGGTGGAGCTGTCCCAGCCGGTCGGCGAGGGCCTCCTGACCGCGTTCAGCGAGTCCCGGCGCCTCGACCCCCGCCAGGGCTTCGACCGCCGGGACGACCGCGACGACCGCACCGACCGCGGCCGGCTCCCCGGCCCCAGCTCGTACGTGGCGCAGCTGCGGGACGCCGACACGGGTCTCGTGGTCGGCGAGTCGCTGGAGCCGGTCGACACCGGCGACCGCCCCGACCTCCCCGACGAGCTGGCCTGGCACGGCGAGGACCGGTGGCTCGACGTCGGCTCGGTCGGCGACGGCGACACCCGGTGGCGGGTCCTCGTGCGGCCCGTGTTCGAGGTCGACCGCCGCGGGCCCTTCCAGATCGTCGACCCCGACCCCGCCTACCTGGTGGTCGTGGCGACCCCGCTCACGGGGGTGCGGGCGTCGCTGGCCCGGCTGGCGGCGATCGAGCTGGTGGCGGCGTCGGTCCTGCTCGTCGTGCTGGCGGTCGGGGCGTGGCTGGTGGTGCGCCGGGGGCTGCGGCCGCTGGAGCAGATGGCGGCCACGGCGTCGACGGTCACCGCCGGCCACCTGGGCGCCCGGGTGGCGCCGGCCGACGACCGGACCGAGGTCGGCCAGCTGGGCCTGGCGCTCAACACGATGCTGAGCCGCCTGGAGGGCGCGTTCGCCGAGCGGGAGGCGACGGAGCAGCGGCTCCGCCGGTTCCTGGCCGACGCCTCCCACGAGCTGCGGACGCCGCTCACGTCGATCCAGGGGTACGCCGAGCTGTTCCGCCTGGGCGCCGGGCAGGACGAGGCCGACCGGGAGGTCGCGCTGGCCCGCATCGAGGTGGAGGCGGCGCGGATGCGGCATCTGGTCGACGACCTGCTGCTCCTGGCCCGGCTCGACCAGACCCGGCCGCTGGAGCGGGCGCCGGTCGACCTGGCCGTCGTGGCCGCCGACGCCTGCACCGACGCGGTGGCGGTCGACGCCGACCGGTCGGTCACGCTCGACGCGCCCGCCCCCGCGGTCGTGGAGGGCGACGACGACCACCTGCGCCAGGCGGTGGCCAACCTGGTCGGCAACGCGCTGCGCCACACGCCGCCCGGCACACCCATCGAGGTGGGGGTGGCCCGGGACGAGGCGGCGGGGGAGGCGGTGGTCACCGTGCGCGACCACGGTCCCGGCCTCGACGAGGACGCCCTCGCCCACGCCTTCGACCGGTTCTGGCAGGCCGACCCGTCCCGGGCACGGGCGGGCGCCGGCCTGGGCCTGCCGATCGTCGCCGCGATCGCCGCCGAGCACGGGGGTCGGGTGACGGCCGGCAACGCGGCGCCGGGCGCGGTCTTCACCCTCCGCCTCCCGCTCGCGCCGACCGGGCCGACCGGCACGGCCACGCCCACCGCACCGGCCGGGCCGACCGGGCCGACCGGGCCGACCACGCCGGCCGGCGGCGACGGCGACTGACGGCGACCGGGGGCGGCGGGCCGGCACGCACGGCGACGAAACGACCCGACGCCAACGCGGTGTGGGGTGGAGGGGCCGCGCGTGCCAGCCTGGGGGGAATGTCAGCGAAAGGCTGGGTGGCGCGCCGGCTGATGGGGCGCCTCCGCATCACCGACGACATCGTCCGCCACCTCTCGACGTTCCAGCGCCTGGGGGAGCGGATCGAGGTCGAGCTCCCCAGCGAGCTGCTCCCCGTCGGGGCGCGGACCGTGTTCCGCGCCCTGCGCACCCGCGCCGCCGCCCAGATCGGCAGCGACTGGGTGTGGCCGTTCTGGCTGGAGCGCCAGCTCGACCCGGCCTCGCCGGCGTTCGTCCCCCGCGGCCACCTGCCGTTCCTCACGAACGTCACCCACCGCAACTGGACGGCGGTCGGCAACCTCGACTCGCCCTGGGAGGCCGTCGTCGACCCCCGGGGCCTGGTCACGCCGTGGTTCGACGGCTGGTCGCTCGACTGGTGGATCGGCGCCGACGACCGCTGGCACGTCCCGTCCCGGGAGGTCTCGGTCCGCCAGCGGCTCCTCGACGCCACCCCGGTGGTCGAGACCCTCGTCCGGATCCCCGGCGGTGACGCCGTCCAGCGGGTCTACGGCGTGCGGCGGTCCTCCCAGGAGGGCGGCGGCGAGCTGGTGATGGTGGAGATCGAGAACCGGTCGTCGCTGCCGGTGGCGCTGGCCCTGGCCGTGCGCCCCTACAACCCCGAGGGCCTGTCGGTGGTCGAGCGGATCAGCCTGCACGACGGCACCACCGTCGCCGTCGACGGCCGGCCCGCGGTGCTGCTGCCCAAGCCGCCGGCCCGGTCGGCGGCCTCGACGTTCCACGAGGGCGACTCCGCCCTCGCCGTCATGCGCGGCGACGCCGAGGGCGACTGGCAGGGCGACGTCCGCTGCGTCGCCGGCCTGGCCCAGGCGGCCTTCGTGTACCCGCTCGCCCACCAGGCGACCCTGCGGGTGGCGCTGCCGCTCCGGCCCGAGCGCCGCACCCGGCGCCGCGGCCTGACCCGCCGCCGCGTGGCCCGCACCCTGTCGTTCCCGGCCGCCGTGCCCTCCGCCGCCCACGTCGCCAAGGGCTGGGAGGCGCAGACCCGCCGGGGCATGCGGCTGGAGCTGCCCGACGACCGGCTGGCCGAGGCCGTCGACGCCAACCGCCGGTTCCTGCTGCTCCTCCACGACGGCGACGAGATCACCCCCGGCCCCGCCACCTACCACCGCTTCTGGTTCCGCGACGCCGCCTACATGCTGGCGGCGCTGGGCAACTACGGGTTCCACGACGAGGTGGCCCAGGTGCTGCGCTCCTACCCCGGACGGCAGCAGGGCGACGGGTTCTTCTTCAGCCAGCGCCAGGAGTGGGACGCCAACGGCGCCGCCCTCTGGTCCCTCGCCCACCACTGGCGGCTCACCCGCGACCACGAGCTGGTCGAGGGGATGGTCGACGCCATCGCCGGCGGGGTCCAGTGGATCGAGCGGAAGCGGCACGGGCGCCGGCACCCGGGCCGGCTGGGCCTCGGCCGGCTCCGCGGCCCCGGGCGCCAGGGCCGCCGGGTCCGCGACCGGGCCCGGAACGACGAGGCGCTGCGGGGCCTGCTGCCGCCGGGCGTGTCGGCCGAGCACCTCGGCCCCTACGACCACTACTACTGGGACGACTTCTGGGGCGTGGCCGGCCTGCGGTCGGGCGCCGAGCTGCTGCGGGCCGCCGGCGAGACGGCCGCCGCCGAGGACGCCGACCGGTTCGCCGCCTCGATGTGGGCCGACATCGAGCGGTCCCTCGACCGCACCGCCGACCGCCTCGGCACCGCGGCCATGCCGGCCGGGCCCCGGCGGCGCCTCGACCCGGGGATCGTGGGCTCGCTGGTCGCCTGCTGGCCGCTCGACCTGCTGCCCGCCGACGACAAGCGGATCGTCGCCACCCTCGACGTCCTGCGGGAGCGGTTCACCCGGGCCGACGGCCGGGCGTTCTTCCAGGGCATCAGCCACACCGGTCTCGGCACCTACCTCACCCTGCAGCTGGCGGCGGTCGAGCTCGCCGCCGGCGACCCCCGGTGCCTCGACCGGCTGGCGTGGATGGTCGAGTCCGCCTCGCCCACCTGGACCTGGCCCGAGGCGATCCACCCCCGCCTGCCCGGCGGGTGCATGGGCGACGGCCACCACGGCTGGGCGGCCGCCGACTTCCTGTCGTTCGTGCGGATGCTGCTGGTGCGCGAGGTGCCGGACGGCCTGGCGCTGGCGTCGGCCGTGCCGCCGTCGTGGCTCGGGCAGGGCTGGGAGGTCCACGACGCCCCGACCGCCCACGGCCGGTTGTCGTACGCGGTCCGCTGGCACGGCGAGCGCCCCGCGCTCCTCTGGGAGCTCACACCCCACCCGTCGGGCGCGGCGGGGGAGGTGCGGCTCACCGCGCCAGGGCTCGACCCGTCCTGGTCGACCACCGAGCGGTCGGGTGAGGCGCTGCTCCGCCCGGTCGCACCGCCCGCCGAGCCGTCCGAGCCGTCCGCGCCCGCCGGGTCCGCCGACCGGCCGCGCTCCGGCCAGGCCGCCGGGTCGTCCGCCGGGTCGCCGGCCGGGCAGCCCGTCGACCAGGACGACCCCGGGTCGCTGTCGTGACCGACGACGCCGCCCCCGCCGGCAACCGGGACCCGGCCCGGTCGACGCTCTGGGCGGTGCTACGGGGCCTCGGCACGAGCGACGAGGAGATCGCCCGGGCCGAGCGCGACGGCACCCTCACCCTGCTCACCGTGGAGCGGATGATGGTGCCCGAGCCCGGCCGCTACGACCTCGACGAGGTCACCCGGCGCACCGGGCTCTCGCCCGACCTGCTCACCCGGCTGTGGCGGTCGCTCGGCTACCCGGAGCCCCGGCCCGGCGACAAGGCGTTCAACGACGCGGACGTCGAGATCCTCGCCCGGGTGGGGGAGCTGGTCGAGCACGACCCCGACCGCGAGCCGCTCGTGCTGCAGGTCAGCCGGGTGCTCGGGTCGTCGATGGCCCGGATCGCCGCCGCCGAGGTGGACGTGATCCGTGGTCCGAGCGCCCCGCCCGGCGACACGGACGCGCTGGTCGACGAGGAGGTGGTCAGCGGGGCCGGGGCGCTGCTGTCGATGATGCCCCGGATCCTCGAGCAGGCGTGGCGCCGCCACCTCCAGGCCGCGGTGCGGCGACGGATGGTGGCGGTCGCCGGGAACGACCGGGCCGACGTGGTGGTCGGGTTCGCCGACCTGGTCGGGTTCACGGCGCTCAGCCAGCAGGTGAGTGAGGTGGAGCTGTCGGGGATCGTCGGCGAGTTCGAGGCGCTGGCTTTCGACGTGATCACCGCGGGCGGCGGGCGGGTGGTGAAGACGATCGGCGACGAGGTGATGTTCACGGTGGCCTCGCCCAAGGCGGCGGCCGAGATCGCGCTGTCGCTGTCGGAGGGCACGCGGGCCTCCGACGAGCTGGGCGACGTCCGGGTGGGGATGGCGTCCGGCCCGGTGCTCGACCGGGAGGGCGACCTCTTCGGCCCGGTGGTGAACCTGGCCAGCCGGATCACCGCCATCGCCCTGCCGGGGTCGGTGGTGATCGGGCCCGAGCTGGCGGCGGCCCTGGAGGACGACCCGGACTACGTGGTCAAGCCGATGCGGCCCCGCTACCTGAAGCACATCGGGCGCGTGCACCTCCGGGTGCTGCGACGGGCCGACCCGGAGGCCGGTCCGAGCCGCTTCGCCGACCGCCGCCAGGCCCTGCGCGACGCGGTGCGGGCGCGGTACTAGTCCGGGCCGCCGGACGACGCCTCGGTCGCCGGTCCCCTCAGGCCTTCTGCAGCCGCTCCAGGCCCAGCCGGGCCACCTGGCGCATGTTGTCGGTGGCGATGTCGAGGGCGAGGATGCGCTCCATCACCTCGGCGGGAGCGTC
>DATCLV010000214.1:0-5420 GCA_036563745.1 Acidimicrobiales bacterium
CCCATGCCGTCACCCGCCACGCCAGCGACGACGACCCGCAACCTCATCATCGACTACCAGGACGTGATCCTCGCGGCCAGCGCTGCGGTCGCCGGCGACCCGGCCGCCACGGCGGGGTTCACCCCCGGCTTCGACCTGCCCGAGCTCACCGACCAGGTCCGCCGGTTCTTCGCGCCTGCGGTCGCGACCTGGCGGCCCCTGGGCGAGCATGCGGGGCACTCGATCCAGCTGATGGACCTCACCGGGAACCCCGGGACGCAGACGACGAAGACGTTCGCGTCGACGGTCATCGTCGCCCGGGCCGTCGAGCACATCCGGCGGACGGGCGAGGCGGTCTGCATCTTCACCCCGACCTCGGCGAACAAGGGCATCGCCCTCCGCGACGCGGTCGGGCGGGCGCTGGCGGCGGGACTGGCCGAGCCCGACCAGCTGTCGGTCGCCGTGCTGGCCCCACCCACCACCGCCCACAAGTTCCGCACCGATCCGCTCGCTGCCGACCCCGACCTCCGGGCGCGCAACCCCTTGCTGCGCCTCGCCGGGGGCGCCGGCCCCGAGGAGGTCAAGGCGCTGGGCCGGGCGTTCGTCGACCGGTACGGGCCCGAGGCCGCCGACCACGGCGTGCAGCTCTGGTTCTCGCTGGACCTGCGCAACTACCTCGTCGCCGACGCCGCCCGCGCCGCGTTCGAAGCCGACGTCGCACCGACCACGACCGGCCGCCCCCGCTGGCACGCGCACGCCGTGTCGAGCGCCTACGGGTTGCTGGGCTACAACCTCGGGCGCGACGTCCTCGAGGCCGGCGGCCGGGCCGACGCGGCCGACCGCCCCGGCTTGCTGCTGGTCCAGCACCTCGGTACGCCGGACATGGTCCTCAGCCTGCGCCACGGCCGCGTCGCCCGCGAGGACGTGCCGACGTACCGGCCCGACCCGACGGGCGTGTGGCGCCAGGACGCAGCCGTCGAGGTCGACCCCCGCTTCCCGGTTGCCACCGACGACCCGGCCGAGGTGCTCGACCCCACCTTCTACACCCACCGGCCGGCCACCTCGGCCGCCATGAACGACCTGATCCGCCGGCACGGCGGCGACGGGATCGTGGTGTCCCGCCGGGAGTGCGAGGCCCGCTACCCGCAGCTGCGCGCCTGGATGGCCGCCGCCGACCGGCCGCTCCCACCCGACCCCGGCCAGCTGCGGGAGTGGTCGCTCGTCATGGCGCTGACCGGCGTCCTCAACGCCATCGACCGGGGCCTCGTCCCTGCCGGCCACGAGATCGTGGTGCACGGCTCGGGCTCCTACGCGGAGGGCGACTACACCGTCCTCGAACCCGACGCCCACGTCGCCACGGTGGACGACATCGCCGCCGCCGTCCTGCCCCCACGACGGAGCAGCGGTCCGGCACGTCACGCGTCCTGAGCACCCGACCGCCGTTCACCAGGCCCAGGTCGAGCGTCCGCACCGGTCAGGCCGCGGCCGGCCCGCCGTCAAGGCCTTCGATCGCCGTGCGTGGAGGCCCTGCCGGCCCGAGTCGACGGGCGTGCTCGCGCCGGCGGCGGTCACCGGTCGGCCGCGTCGCCCGGCCCCCGGTCCGCGGCGTGCCGGTGCCGCGCTCGACGATCTGGTCGCTCGTTCTCCGCTGTCGTCGCGTCGGTGCGAGCGGGGCGATCGGGGGCTGCGCCACTCGGCGTCACGCGGCGCCAGCTCGCGGCAGCGGCGCCGCGGCGTCAGGGGTCGCCGAGGGTGGAGGATGCCGGCGGCGGTGAGCGGGGTCGTCGGCGTCGTCGGGGCCCTCGGCGTCCCCGGGGTCCTCGGGCGGGGTCTTGGGGGCGGGGCCGGCGACGAGGACGACCAGGACGGCGCCGAGCAGCACGAGCGCTGCGCCCCAGGCGCTGGCCACGTTGTAGCCGTGGACGGTCGCTCCGAGCCCGACGCCGGAGGTGGCCGAGGCGGCGATGGCGGACAGCAGGGCCGTGCCGAGCGCGGCGCCGACCTGCTGGTGGGTGGTGACCGCCGCGCCGGCGACCCCGGTGTGCGTCCCGGCGTCGCGGGTGGCGGCGTCGTTGGCCGGCGTCATGACCGCGCCGACCCCGATGCCCAGGAGCAGGAACGCCGGCAGCACATCGGTGAGGTAGGGGCTCGTGGGCGTCAGCCGGACGAGCGTCGCGAGCGCGGCGCTGATCGCCAGGAGGCCGACGCCCAGGAAGCTCCGGATCGGCACCCGGGAGACGGTCGAGGCGACGACCCGGACCGTGCCCATGATCGCGATGCTGAAGGGCAGGAAGGCGAAGCCGGTCCGGATCGGCGTGTAGCCGCGGACGCTCTGCAGGTAGAAGGTCAGGAAGAAGAACCCGGCGAACATCCCGATCCCGGAGGTCAGCACCGCGAGGTAGGCGCTGCCCCGGGAGCGGTCGATGACGATCTCCAGGGGCAGCAGCGGGGCGGCGGCTCGGCGTTCGACCGCCACGAACCCGGCGAGGAGCAGGGCGCCGACCGCCAGTGCCGACCGCGTCGACCCGGCGGCCCACCCCGCGTGGGCGGCGCGGTCGAGGCCCAGCACCAACCCCGCGAGCGCCCCGGTGATCAGGACCGCCCCGGGGACGTCGATGCGGGACCGTGGCCCGGACGGTCCAGCTCGGGGCGGTGCCGGCGGGACCGTTTGGAGCGGGGTCGTGCGGGGCGGGATCGTGCGGAGCACGCCGGCGGCGGCCACGGCGGTGAGCGGGACGTTGGAGTAGAGGCACCACCGCCACGACAGCGCGTCGGTCAGGATCCCTCCGGTGACGAGGCCGATGCCGGCGCCGGTCCCCATCACCGCGCCGAGGACGGCGAAGGCGCGGCTGCGCTCGGCGCCATGGCTGAAGGTGAGCGACAGCAGGCCGAGCGACGAGGGGGCGATCAGCGCCGCGCACACGCCCTGCAGCGCTCGGGCCGTCACGAGCATCGCGGCGCTCGCGGCGGATCCGCCGATCGAGGCGGCGACGGCGAAGCCGACCAGCCCGGCGAGCAGCGTCCGTCGCCGCCCGAACAGGTCCGACACCCGCCCGCCGAGCAGGAGGAGCCCGCCGAAGGTGAGCGCGTAGGCGGTCACGACCCATTGCCGGGAGGGGTCGGAGAACCCGAGGTCGGTCTGCGCCGACGGCAGGGCGATGTTCATGACGGTCACGTGGAGGGCGGTCGCCAGCTGGGCCAGCGCGAGGAACGCGAGGGCCCACCACCGGCGGGGGTCCGGTGCGGGCGCCGGCCGGTCGGCCGCCGCCGGGCGGGCCGTCGTCGCCCCCTGGGGAGCTGCGGTGGAGCGCACGGCTGGTTCCCGGTGGCTCACGCGCGCCCGGCAGGGCGAGGTGCCCGTGCCGGTCGTCGACCGCTCGGCGGCAGCTCTCCCAGCGCTCGGGCCCGGCGCAGCGCCTCGCCCCACCAGGCGAGGTCGTCGAGGAGGATCTCGAGCGCCGTGTCGAGGCCCGGGTCCAGCGGTGCGTCCGAGGCGAAGACCTGGTGCGCCTGCGGGATGAGCACGGCGTTGCTAAGCGGGACCAGCTCGTGCTCGACAGCGATGTTGGCGAGGTGCTCGACCGCCCGTGCCCCGCCCAGTCGCCCGATGCTGTAGCCGACGAAGCCTGCGGCCTTGTTGCGGAACCCGTAGCTCGCGTAGACGGAGTCGATCGCGTTCTTCAGCACGGGCGGGACGCTGCGGTTGTACTCCGGCGTCACGACCAGGAAGGCGTCGCCCGCACTGATCGCCCGGTTCCAGGCGGTCACCGCGGGGGTCGACCACACCGGTTCCGGCGACGCGAAGACCTGGTCGGTCTCCTGGAACATCGGCAGCGCGACATCGCGCAGGTCGAGGACCTGCACGGCGAACGCGCCGTGGGCCGTGGCCCGCTCGACGACCCACGGGGCCACCCTGTCCGCCAGGCGGCCACCCCGGGTGCTGCCGACGATGACCTTGAGGCTCAGCATCGATGACATGCGCGGTACGGTAAAATCTCAAGTGAACTTGAGATCAAGTGGCGGCGCTGCGAGCCGAGCGCTGCACGTCCGGGCACGGGAGCGAGGGGAGTGAGGGAGGATCACCGCTGATGCTCGACGAGGACGACCTCTCCATCGGGACGGTCGCGGAGCGCGCCGGCCTGGCCGTCTCGGCGGTGCGCTACTACGAGGAGCAGGGCCTGATCGTCGCCGACCGTGGTCCCGGCGGCCACCGCCGCTTCCGCCGTGGGGTGCTGCGCCGGCTCGCCCTCATCCAGGTCGCGCAGAAGGTGGGCCTGTCGATCGAGGAGATCAAGGCGACCCTGGCCGAGCTTCCCCAGGAGGTGGGTCCCACCGGCGAGGAGTGGGTCCAGATGTCCAAGGCGTGGCGGCCGCTGCTCGACGAACGGATCCGCATCCTCACGGCGCTCCGGGACCAGCTCGACTCCTGCATCGGCTGTGGCTGCCTCTCCCTGGAGCGTTGCCGGTTGTCGAACCCCTCCGACCGGGCCGGCAAGCTCGGCGCCGGACCGCGCTACCTGCTCGGCGACGCTCCCGAGCCCGCCGGCTGAGGGTGGGCCTCGGCGCCGCCGGTTTCGACGTCGTCGGGGCAGCCCGGGGTCACCCCGGGGTGGCGGTGACGCGGAGGCCGTCGTGAGCCACGCGCGTCGGGCCGGGGAAGCCGCCGGCACGGATCGCCGTGAGGTAGGCGGCCTCGAGGTCGGGGGTGGTCGGTGCGGGGATCATGTGGGTCAGGACTAGGGCCTTCGGGCGGGTCTCGGCGGCGAGCTGCCCGACCGTGCGGGCCTCGGGGTTCCAGTCCAGCAGGCTCGGAGCGACCCGGTCGGCGAGGAGCGCCTCGTGCACCAGCACGTCGACGTTCCGGGCCAGCGCCCGCACGCCCGGGCACACCGCGGTGTCGCCGCTGACCGCCACCCGGGCGCTCCCGTGCTCGCTGCGGTGCTCGACGAGGTAGCCGACCGCCGGCTCGACGGGGTGGTGGTCGGCCAGGGCGCTCGTCACCCGCCACCGGCCGACCGTGAAGACCGTCGCGGGCTCCCCGGTGGCGTCGAAGGGTCGGGTGTCGACGACCGGCCGGGGACCGGCGGCCGCCGGCGCCTGCGAGTGGAAGGCCTGGTCGTCGTACACGTCGAGGCACCGTGCCGCGAACCGGGCGGCGGGACCGGCGGGGGCCACGACCGTCAGCGGGGTGGTGGCGCCGCCCGACCACCGGGTGGTCGCCAGCGTGGCCAGGTCGCTGATGTGGTCCGAGTGGTGGTGGGTGAGCGCGACGGCGACGAGATCGCGGAGGTCCAGCCCGGCGCTCACCGCCCGCTGGGTCGCCGCCCGGCCGCAGTCGACCAGCACCCACTCGGCGCCGGCCACGACCGCCACCGCCGAGCCTGCCCGATCCGGATCCGGCACCGGGGTGCCGCTGCCGAGGATCACCACGTCGACCATGC
>DATCLV010000217.1:0-2831 GCA_036563745.1 Acidimicrobiales bacterium
GCCGTGTACTGGCTGGGCGGCCTGCTGGTCGTCGACGGCTCGATCTCGCTCGGCACGCTGGTGGCGCTGGCCGCCTACGTCACCCGGCTGTACGGGCCGCTCACGTCGCTGACCAACGCCCGCGTCGACTTCATGAGCGCGGTGGTGTCGTTCGAGCGGGTGTTCGAGGTGCTCGACGCCTCCAACCCCATCGCCGACCGGCCCGGCGCCCGCGACCTCGAGCGGGTCGAGGGGCGCATCGAGTTCGACGACGTGTGGTTCCGCTACCCGAACGAGGCGCTGGTGCCGACGCTGGAGCTCGACCCGACGGTGGCGGCGCCGTCGTCGGCGGGCGACGGGCGGGAGGGCGGCTACGTGCTGCGGGGCGTCAGCGCCACCATCGAGCCGGGCCAGCTGGTGGCGCTGGTCGGGCCGTCGGGCTCGGGCAAGACCACGCTGTCGAACCTCGTGCCCCGCCTCTACGACGTGACCGAGGGCGCCGTGCGGATCGACGGGATCGACGTCCGGGACGTCACGCAGGCGTCGCTGCGGCGCGCGATCGGCGTGGTGTCGCAGGACCCGCACCTGTTCCACGACACCGTCGGCAACAACCTGCGCTACGCCCGGCCGTCGGCCACGTTGGAGGAGATCGACGCCGCCTGCCGGGCCGCCCAGATCCACGACGTCATCCAGCGGCTGCCCCAGGGCTACGACACGATCGTCGGCGAGCGCGGCTACCGGATGTCCGGCGGCGAGAAGCAGCGGCTGGCGATCGCCCGGATGCTGCTGAAGGACCCGGCGGTCGTCATCCTCGACGAGGCCACCAGCCACCTCGACAGCGAGAACGAGGCGCTCGTGCAGCGGGCGCTAGCCGAGGGCATGGCCGGGCGGACCAGCCTGGTGATCGCCCACCGGCTGTCGACGATCACCGAGGCCGACCTCATCCTCGTCGTCGACCAGGGGCGGATCGTCGAGCGGGGCACCCACGCCGAGCTGGTGGGCGCGGGCGGGCTCTACGCCGAGCTGTACCGGACGCTGGTGGGCGACGCGGGCGACGCGACCGGTGTCGTCGGCTCGCTCGACGCGCCCTGAGCCCGGGGCCAGCGACCCGCGACCCGGAGCCCCGATCTCGTTCCCGGACGCGCTGCGTCCCCTCCACTGGGGGGATGTGGAGGGGACGAGCGAGGGGAAGCGTCCGTGGCGTCGACAGCCGCATCGCTGGGGGACGACACACTGTGCTGGTGCATCCACGGACGGTGACACAGTACACGCTCACCAGGGCCGGGTTGTCGCAGCGGGCGTGGAATCCGCGGAATCTTCGCGCCCTATCATCGGGGCTGCGTCGAGGCGACCTTACCGACGCAGGGGTCAACAAATCCGACCCGATCGCGGCGGTGCGTCTACAGTGCTCCCGCAGCACGGCGACTGGGAGGCGAGCGTGTGCAACGTGTGAGCGACTGGCTCCGCGGGCGGAGCCGGGCCGACCGGGCGCTGGCCGCCATCACGCTCCTCGGGCTCGTCCTCCGCGTCGGCTACGTCCTCCTCCACCGCGACCTCCCGGTCGAGGGCGACGGCGAGGGCTACTACTGGTCCGGGCGCTTCCTCGCCGACGGCCACGGGTTCGTCTCGTCGAGCGCCTTCCGGATGCACCACGACGCCACGCTGTCGGCCGCCGCCGACCACCCGCCCGGGTGGATCCTCGTCTTCGGCGCCCTCGCCCTCCTCGGCGTCCAGCGGATCCTCTGGTTCCAGCTCGTCGCCGCCGTGATCGGCACCGCCACGGTCGCTGCCGTCGGCGTCGCGGGGCGCCGGATCGCCGGTCCCCGCGTCGGCCTGCTCGCCGCCGGCATCGCCGCCGTCTACCCGAACCTCTGGATGTACGAGCGGGTCCTCCTGTGCGAGACGCCGGCGATCCTGCTCGCCGCCCTCACCATCGGCGCCACCTACCGCTTCCGCGAGCACCCCACCACCCGGGGCGCCGCCGTGCTGGGCCTGCTGGTCGGGCTGCTCACGATGGTCCGGCCGGAGGCCCTGCTGGTCGGGGTGCTGGCGGCACCGGTCATCTGGCTGCTGCGGGACGTCCCCGCCCGCCGGCGGCTGCAGTGGACGGCGGTGGCCGGGGCCGTCGCCGTGGCGCCGATCGTGCCGTGGGCCGCCTACAACACCGCCCGCTTCGAGGCGCCGGTCGTCCTCACCACCAACCTCGGCCACACCATCGTCAGCTCCAACTGCGACGCCGCCTACTACGACGGCGAGATCGGCTGGTGGGACTACGGCTGCCTGGAGGACGCCACCCGGGGCGCGCCCGCGGACGCCGCGGTGCGCGACCGGGAGCTGCAGTCGATGGCGTTCGACTACATGCGCAGCCACACCCGCCGCTTCGTCACCGTGGTGCTCGCCCGGGAGGGGCGCACGTTCGGGCTGTACAAGCCGTTCGAGCAGGTGCGGCTGGAGTCGCTGGGCGGCCCCACCGAGGGGGTCCTGCGGGCCGGCCTGCTCGCCTACTGGCCGCTGGCGCTGCTGGCGGTCGCCGGGGTCGTCGTCCTGCGCCGGCGGCGGGTGCCGGTCGCGCCGCTGGTGGGGTTCGTGGGGACGGTGGCGATCGCCGCCGGGCTCACCATCGGCCAGATCCGCTACCGCGCCCTGGCGGAGGTGCCGATCGTCCTGCTCGCCGCGGTCGCCGTCGACGCGCTGGCCACGCCACTCCGCCACCCCGCCGGGCCCGCCCCCACCGCCGGGGCGACGCCCGGCGGCGACGACGGCCACCGGGACGCCGCGGACGGTCGGCCCACCGGCGCCCGGCGTGCCATCCCGGCGTCGTACGCCCCAGCGCTTTCGGCGTCCGGCATGGT
>DATCLV010000228.1:0-2141 GCA_036563745.1 Acidimicrobiales bacterium
CCGGGGTCGCCGCCGCCGACGTCGGGCTGGTGAAGGCCCACGGCAGCGGCACCCCGCTCAACGACGAGGTGGAGGCCGCGCTGCTCGACCGCCTCTTCCCGCCCGCCACCCGCGTCTGCAGCTACAAGCCCCTGGTGGGGCACTGCATGGCGCTCGCCTCGCTGGCCGAGCTGGCCGGCCTGCTGGCGGGCTACGAGGTCGGGGCCCTGCCCCGCCACGTCACCGCCGACCCTGCCCACCCGCGGCTGGCCGACGGCGACCCACCCCCGGACGGGCCGGTGCTGTGCGGCTCGGTCGGCCTCGGGGGCGCCAACACCGCCGCCCTGTTCGACATCCCGAGAGGAGCCGTTCGATGACCGCTGCCACCGCCCACGAGATCCTGGCCAAGCTCCAGAAGGCGTACGACGTCGTGAAGGCCAACAACCCCCGCACCCTCCGCCCCGACGACCGCCTCGTCGACGACCTCCACCTCGACTCCCTCGACCTCATCGACGTCGTGTCGGTGCTGGAGGAGGAGTTTTCACCCGAGGTCGTCGACGCGGTGATCGACGCGTCGGCCGACATCGAGACCGTGGGCCAGCTGATCGACGGCTTCGTGGCCGCCGCCTCGGCCCCGACGGGCTGAGCGCGGCCGTGGTCGCGACGGTCCTGGTCTTCGAGGGGCAGGGCGCCCGCGCGGTCCCCGGCGACCCTCCGGTCGACCTCACCGCGCTCCCGGCCGCCGAGGCCCAGGTTGCCATCGTCCGCCACCAGGTGGCGCGGGCCGAGCCGTGGCGGGCGGCCGGCGAGCACGCGGTGCTCGGCCAGAGCCTCGGGGAGCTCGCGGCCCTGGTCGTCGCCGGGAGCCTCGAGCTCGACGACGCCGTCGAGCTGGCCCGGCTCCGGGCCGAGCTGCCAGGCGAGCTGCTCGAACCCCGTGAGTGGACGATGGCGTCGCTCACCCGGGTGCGGCGCCGGGCCCTCGACACGGCCGCCACCGGCCTCGACCTGTGGGTCATCGGCCACAACGGCCCGGCCGACTGCGTGGTCGTCGGCGCCGCCGACCACTTCGCCGCCCTCGCCCAGCGGCTCCGGCTCGACGAGAGGACCTACCGCGAGCTGCCGGTCCCGCACCCGTACCACACCCCGCTGATGGCCCCCGTGGCCGAGGCGCTCGCCGTCGAACTGGCCGGGATGCCCGTGCGCGACCCGGTGGTGCCGGTCGTGTCGCCCACCGGCCCCCGCCCGGTGCACGACGCGGCCGACGCCCGGGCGGTGCTGGTCGACGCGCTCGTGTCGCCGGTGGCGTGGTCGGCGGCGCTGAAGGACGCCGCCGGTCGCTGGCCCGACGCCCGCTGGCGGGAGTGCGGCCCGTCCGAGTCGCTCTACCGCTTCGTCTGGAAGAACGACCTCACCCTCGACTGGGCTCCGGCATGACCGCCGGCGGCCAGGCGCTCGGCGACGTCGGCGACCGGGGCGTCGCGGTCGTGTTCGGGGCGTCGGGGGCGATCGGGTCGGCCACGGTCGCCGGGCTGGTCGACCGCGGCTGGACGGTCGTGGCGCACCACCGGTCGGGCCCGGCACCCACCGGCGCCGCCACGGTGGTGCGGGCCGACCTCACCGACTGGCCGGCCACCCGGGCCGCGGCCGCCGAGGTGCTCGAGCGCCACGGCCCGCCCGACCTGGTCGTCAACTGCGCGGGGCGGCGGGACGACGGGCTGCTCGTCGCCCAGGCGCCCGAGCGCTGGACGTCGGTGCTGCACGACAACGTCACCGTCGCCTACCACCCGCTCCGGGCGCTGCTGCCGGCGATGGTGCGGCGGCGGAGCGGCGCCGTCGTGCAGGTGTCGTCGGTCGCCGGGCTCGTCGCCAGCCCCGGGCAGAGCGCCTACGCCGCGGCCAAGGCGGCGGTGATCGCCATGCTCCGGACGCTCGCTGCCGAGTACGGCCGCCGGGGCCTGCGCTTCAACACCGTGGCCCCCGGGTTCGTCGCCACCGCCATGACCGACGACGTGCCCGACCGGGTGCGGGCCGCCATCGAGGAGCGCCAGGCCCTCCCCGGCACCGTGCCGGTGGCCGACGTCGTCGCGACGATCGTCCACCTCGCCGAGACCCCGTCGCTCACCGGCCAGATCCTCCGCCCCGACCTCGGCCTTCAACTC
>DATCLV010000379.1:0-3557 GCA_036563745.1 Acidimicrobiales bacterium
GGTGAGGCCCGCGGCGTCGAGGCCGAGGGCGTCGGCCAGCCGCTTGGCCGGATCGATCGTGACGACGACGGTCCTGCGCCCCCGACGGGCGGCCTGCAGGGCGACGACCGCGGCCGTGGTGGTCTTCCCCACCCCGCCGGAGCCGCAGCAGACGATGATCCGCCGCTCGTCGACCAGCCGGAGCAGCGCGGCCCGGGCGTCGGCGCCGTCGACCCCGACCCGGGCCCCGTCCCCGTCGCCCGCCGCGCCGGCGTCGGCCGCCACCCCGGCTCCCTCGCCGCCGGTCATGCGGGCAGCTCCGCCAGCGCGTCGATGTCGGCCAGCAGCGACCGGGCGAGCAGGTCGACCTCGGCCGGCCCGATGGCCGCGGTGAACAGGAACGGCAGCCGCAGCTGGGGCAGCGGCAGGTCGTCAGCCAGCCGCCCGACCTGCTCGTCCTGCAGGGCCGTGCGCCGGCGCCGGAAGTCGGCGGCGGCGGCGAGGGCCTCGGCCTCACCGGCCCGGAGGGTGACGTCGGCCTCGGCGGCCGCGGCCACCGGGTCGGCGCCGATGCCGGGCAGCTCGGGGTAGAGGCCGTTGACGACGATCGGCCCGAGCCCCACGCCGACCCGGTCCTCCAGCAGGAAGGCGGTGTCGACGGCCTCGTTGACCGGCGTCTCCTCCGGGATCGTGACCAGCACCACCTGGCAGCGGGCGTGGTCCTCGAGCAGGGCGAGCACGTCGCGGGCCTGGGTGTTGATCGGCCCGACCTTCACGGCGTCCACGAGACCCCGGGCCGACTGCAGGAACGTGACGGCGTGCCCGGCGGCGGGGGCGTCGAGGACGATGAGGTCGGCGGCCGCCGCCCGCTCCAGCTGCTTGACCTTGCCGAGCACGAGGATGTCCTTGATCCCCGGCGCCGCGGTGGCGACGACGTCGAGCGCCCCCGACGACACCAGCCGCTTCGAGATGCGGGACAGGCCGTGGTCCTGGAGGTACTCCAGCAAGGCCTGGTCGGGGGTGAGCGTGCGGGCCCGGACCTCGGCGATGCCGGCCGCCGCGTCGGCGTCGGCCAGGACCATCTCCTCGTAGCCCAGGTCGGGCCGGCCGAACATGGCCGGGAGGCCGGAGCGCCCCTCCACCTCGACCACGAGCGTCGACAGCCCCACGAGCGCGGCGGCCCGGGCCAGGGCGGCGCTGACCGTGGTCTTCCCCACACCGCCCTTGCCGGCCACGATCAGCAACCGTGCTGTGCCGAAGAACCGACCGGGATCCAAGGCTCGTCACCGTAGAGGACGCCGCCTCCCCGGCCCCAGCGATCGCTCCCGACGAGCCCGTTCCCGAGGAGGTTCGTCTTGTGGGAGCACGCCCCGTGCTGCTTCGATGGCCCTTTCCCCTGTTTCGCCGCATCCCGCCACCCGACCCGCTGTGAGCCGTCCCGTGCACCATTCCTCGGAGCCCCCGTCGATCCCCTCCCCCGGACGGCGGCGGCGCCACCGCACCGGGCTCGCCGCGCTGCTGGGCGGGCTGCTGGTCCTCGGGGCGGGCGGCCTGGGCGCCGGCCCGGCCGGGGCGACCGGGACGACCGGAACGACCGGGACGACCGGAGCCCAGCCGGCGCGGGCGTGCGCCGGCGACGACGAGTTCGTGGCCGTGGTGCAGGTGAGCGGTCGGCTCGACCCGGTGCTGGTCGACTTCGTCGACGGCGAGATCCGTGACGCCGCCGGCACGTGCGCCGTGGCCGTGGTGCTGCAGCTCAACAGCGGCGGCGCGGTCGGCAACGAGGACGACGTCGACGACCTGGTGACGACCATCGAGGAGTCGCCGGTGCCGGTGGCCGTGTGGGTGGGCCCCACCGGCAGCAAGGCGACCGGGGCCGCCGTCGACCTCCTGGCCGCCGCCGACACCACCGGCGTGGCCCAGCCCCGGGGCAGCATCGAGGTGACCGCGAGCCTCCTGTCCGCCCGTGGCGTCGAGCCGACCTCGCTGGGCTCGACCGACGTCGGCGACCGGGTGAACGCCGAGCGGGCCGTCGAGCTCGGGCTGGTCGACACCGACGCCGCCGCGATCGGCGACTTCGTGATCCAGCTGGACGGCGTCGAGGTGGAGGTCAACGAGGACGGCCGGGCCGAGCCGGTCACCACCGCCCGGTTCTCCAAGCTGCCGGTGTCGGGCCAGCTGCTCCACACGGTGTCGAGCCCGGCCGTCGCCTACCTCCTGTTCGTGATCGGGCTCTCGCTGCTGGTGTTCGAGCTGTTCACCGCGGGCGTGGGCCTGGCCGGCGCGGTGGGCGCCGGGTCGCTGCTGCTGGGCTGCTACGGCCTGGCGAGCCTGCCGGTGCAACCGCTGGGCGTGGGCCTGCTGCTGCTGGCGATCTTCGGCTACGCGGTCGACATCCAGACCGGCGTGCCCCGGGCGTGGAGCGTGATCGCCACGGTGGCGTTCGTGCTGGGCTCGCTGCTGCTGTTCGACGGCGTGTCGCTGAGCTGGGTCACCCTGCTCATCGCGATCGTCGGCATGAGCCTCGGGATGCTGTCGGGCATGCCGACGATGGTGCGCAGCCGCTTCTCGACGCCCACGCTGGGCCGGGACTGGATGATCGGCGAGATGGGCGTGGCCCGCACCGACATCGCGCCGGACGGCGTGGTGACCGTGCGCGACGCGCCCTGGCGGGCCCGCACCAACCGGGCGACGCCGATCGCCAAGGACGATCCGATCCGGGTGGTCGCCATCGACGGGCTCGTCCTCGAGGTCGAGCCCGAGGAGGGCGGCGCGGAGGACTACCGCGAGCGGGCCCGGCGCTCCAACGAGGCCCGGGCGGCCTCGTCGTCGTCGGGCTGACCGCCGTCGGCGGACGCTTTCACACTCTTCGCAAACAACGCTCCTGACATTTGGGCGCTGAGCCGACCCCAGGGGGTCTGCCATTGGGTCATTGCGCACCGGTCGCGATTGACGCCACGGTCCCGACAGGTGCTCGTGACGCTGCGTTCACACGCTGGCACGTTTGCAGCCAGCAAGCACATTGCTAACCAAAGTTAGCCTTGTTCTGAGAGAATGTCAGGAGTTATCGTCACACGCTGAAAAGGGGGGATGCCTGTGAGTGCACAGCGTGTCGAGGAAGCATGGCATGTGAAGGCCGCTTGTCGTGGCCCGCAAGCCGTCGTGTTCTTCCCGCCAAGTCATTTTGAGCGGAAGAGCGACAAGCTACAGCGCGAAGAGCAGGCGAAAGCGATCTGCACCACGTGTCCGGTACGGGAACCGTGCCTGCAATACGCGTTGCGGATCCGCGAACCGCACGGCATCTGGGGCGGTCTCAGCGAGGCCGAACGCCGGGCGTTGGTAGCCGTACACAACTAGGACAGGTCCTGGTCGGCGACCGAGCTGGGCTGACCCACGCGCTACCGATTCGGGGCATCGGCTGCGGCCGGTGCCCCGGTTCAGTTTTTGCACGGATATGCCCTTGAAAACGACAGAACGAGCCCCTTCATTTGGGCTCGGGCAAGGGTCTCGACAGCGTGAGTTCAGCCGCCGTTTCGACGACCGATTCGCCCGCCGATTCGGCCGGTTTCCCGGCCGGC
>DATCLV010000235.1:0-2764 GCA_036563745.1 Acidimicrobiales bacterium
CGACTCGTGGCTTGAGGAGCTGCAGAGGGCGTGCCGGTAGCCCGCCAGTTCGACCCCGACTGGTACGACGAACCGCCGACGCCGCCGGCGCTGACCGTCGACCTGGCGGAACCGGTCGTGATCGGCACGATCCTGGGACCCAACGGGGCGCCGCTGGTCGACGTGCTCGACCGGCCCCGGTTCCCGTTCGGGTTCTGCCGGCCAGAGTGACCGACGTCCTGGTCGTGATCCCGTGGCGGGCCACTGACCCCCACCGGGAGGCCGCTCTCCGCTGGGTCAAGGAGAAGTGGGCTGCGCTCGGCCTCCCGGTGCGGGTCAGTGGCCACGAGCGGGGACCGTGGTGCAAGGCCGAGGCCGTGGCCGCTGGCCTCACCGACTCGGCCGCCCAGGTCGTCGTCGTTGCCGACGCCGACTGCTGGTCCGCAGGCATCCCCGCCGCCGTCGATCTCGTGCGCTCCGGCGCCCCCTGGGCGATGCCGCATCGCCTCGTTCACCGCCTCTCACCAGAGGCCACCGCCCAGGTCCTCGCCGGCGAGGAACCGCACGAGGGCATGGCCGTCGACCCGGTCATCCGGAAGCCGTACGGCGGTACCCCCACCGGCGGGATCGTCGTCGTTCACCGGGACGTGTGGGACGACTGCCCGCTCGACCCCCGGTTCCGCGGCTGGGGCCACGAAGACGATTCGTGGGGGCGGGCGCTCGACGCGTTCTACGGCCGGCCGGCACGGCCGCCGCAGCCGACCCCGCGGCTCTACCACCTGTGGCACCCGCCGCAGCCCCGCCAGACCTGGGGCCTCGGATCCCAGGAGAGCTGGGACCTGAACCTCCGGTACGTCCGGGCGTGGAAGGCAGCCCGCCGGCGCGGCGACACAGCGCCGATGCGAGCACTCATCGAGGAGGCCCGATGAACACCGCCGAGGCCCGCCGCTTCATCGAACTCCGACTCCAGCCCGACACCGACCCCGTGCTCACCGCTGACGAGGTCGAGACCCTGCTCCCGTACGCCCAGGCCACCGACGCCGCCGGCCGGGAGCCGTGCGACCCCGACTGGGAACCCACCTACAGCGTCGCCGGCTGCCACTACGCCATCGCCGAGGGCTGGAACATCAAGTACGCCAAGGCGGCCGAGCGCTACTCGTTCACCACGGACAGCCAGACGTTCACGGTCAACCAGCTGCTCGACCACTGCGCCCACATGGCGCGCAAGCACCTAGCGAAGGTCCAGACCTCGACGCCCACCGGGGGGCGACGGTGACCTGGCCGGCTGCCACGCCGCCGGCGTGGCAGCGGAAGGCATCCCTCGGCAAGCTCCCGGACCGCTGCCGCATCGTCCGCCCCAGCGGCGACGAACCGACCCTCGACCCGGACACCCTGGAGGTGACCGCCACGAGCGTCACCGTCTACGAGGGGCCGTGCCGGATCCGGCCGCGCGGCGGCCTGGAGAGCGACCAGCTCGTAGGCGAGCTGCACGAGACCCTGGCCCCGTACGTCGGCACGCTCCCGTACGACACCGACGTCCGGGTGGACGACTACCTGACCGTCCTGAAGTCGTCGGACGGCGACCTGGCCGGCCGCCATTTCCAGGTCCGCCACATCGGCTGGTCGTCGTACCAGATCGACCGCCGGGTCGGCCTGGAGGACCGCGAGCAACCCCAGGGAGTGGCCGGGTCATGAGGATCGAGCTGGACATCCGGGAGCTGCGTGGCCTGGCCAACGACCTGGCGAAGGCCCCGAAGCAGGCCGCGACGGACGCCTACAAGGTCACCGTGGCCGAATCGTCCACCGTGCACGCCCGAGCGCGGGCCATGGCGCCCCAACGGCGCCCGTGGCTGTCCCCGCAGGGCATCCGCCGCAAGTCCGGCCGGGACGCCCAGGGGCCGTGGTCGATCGTGTACACCACCACCGATCCGGAGGGTCGCCCGGTCGGGTTCTTCCAGGAGTACGGCACCTCGAAGCACCCGCCCCAGCCGTTCATGACCCCGGCGATCGAGCCGTCCCACCAGGCCTACCCGACCGCGATAGCGAAGGCCGTGAACCCGCTCGGCCGCGGCGCCGTCGCCAGCGCAACCCCGGGGGTGAGCGCCGATGGCTGACCTCGCCAAGCTCCATCCGCACACCACGGCGATCGTGGACGCCCTTAACGCGGACCCCGACCTGTTCGTGTTCGACGGCGGCTACCCGACCGAGCCGGGCGGCAAGGGCTGGGGCTGGCAGGGAACCCCCGGCCTCTCCACCTTCAAGCCCTACGGGATAGTTATCCCGCTGACGGGCGGGATCTTCGACGGGACGCTCGGCTGCCCCGACGACGACGCCTCCCTGATCTGGCAGGTCACCTGCGTCGGCGCTACCCGCTCCCAGTGCGAGGCGACCGTCGACCGGGTCAACGTCATCCTGATCGGCCAGCAGCTCACGGTCCCCGGCCGCCACATCTCCCGCGTGTGGGCCGACATGGCCGGCGGCGGCGCCCGTCGGGACGACACCGTGCAGCCCCCCGTGTTCATCGCGACTCCCCGCTATCGGGTCGAGTCCACCCCAGGAGGCGCCTAGATGCCGACGGTGACAGGAAGGGTCGTCAAGCCAAGCGGCGGCTCCGCCGGCGCCGGCCGCGTGCGCGTCCGGTTTCGGCTCGTGGACTCCAACGGCCGCCACGTGACCCAGGCGTGGGACACGAACGCCGGCCGGGTGATCGTGGACTACGAGGACGTCGACCTTGACGCCGAGGGCGACTACACGATCGACCTGCCCGCGAACGTGGACATCGAAC
>DATCLV010000256.1:0-3997 GCA_036563745.1 Acidimicrobiales bacterium
GTTCGAGGGGGCGCAGGCCACGTTCCTCGACCTCGACCACGGCACCTACCCCTACGTCACCTCGTCGAACCCGGTGGCGGGCGGCGTCTGCACCGGCGCCGGCGTCGGCCCCCGCTACATCGACCGGGTGGTCGGCGTGGCCAAGGCGTACATCACCCGGGTGGGCGCCGGGCCGTTCCCCACCGAGCTGTTCGACGCCGACGGCGACACGCTCGTCGAGCGGGGCCACGAGTTCGGCACCAACACCGGTCGCCGCCGCCGGCCCGGCTGGTTCGACGCCGTGATGCTGCGCCACGCCGTGCGGCTCAACTCGCTGTCGGAGGTGGCGCTCACCAAGCTCGACGTGCTCGACGTGTTCGACACCGTCAAGGTGTGCGTCGCCTACGAGCACGAGGGCCGGCGCTACGACCGCTTCCCGGACGACCAGTCGCTGCTCCACGCCGTGACCCCGGTCTACGAGGAGCTGCCCGGCTGGTCGACCGACCTGTCCGGCTGCACCGAGGCGCACCAGCTGCCACCCGCCGCGCAGAAGTACGTCGACTTCCTCGAAGAGCAGGTGCAGGTGCCGATTACCCTGGTGGGCGTCGGTCCCGGGCGAGACCAGTTCATCCACCGCAGCAGTTGAACCGGAGCGAAGCAGCATGCGCGTCTGCGTGATCGGATCGGGCGGGCGCGAGCACGCCCTCGCCCAGGTGCTGGGCCGGAGCGCCGAGGTCGTCGTGACCCCGGGCAACCCGGGCATCCCCGGGTCGGTCGACACCCCGCCGCGCGAGATCGAGGCCGACCTGTACGTGGTGGGCCCCGAGCAGCCGCTGGTCGAGGGCATCGCCGACGTCCTGCGCGGCGACGGCCGCCGGGTGTTCGGCCCGGGCGGCGCCGGCGCCCGCCTGGAGGGCTCGAAGGCGTGGATGAAGGAGCTGCTGCGCGACGCGGGCGTCCCCACCGCCCGCTACGGCAGCTTCACCGACCCCGACGAGGCCGTCGCCTTCCTGCGCACCCTGCCCGGCCCGTGGGTGGTGAAGACCGACGGGCTCGCCGCCGGCAAGGGCGTGCTGGTCACCGACTCGTTCGAGCAGGCCGCCGAGGACGTCCGGGCGAAGCTGTCGGGTCGCTCGTTCGGCGCCGCCGGGCGCCGGGTCGTGATCGAGGAGGGCCTCACCGGGCCCGAGCTGTCGCTGCTGGCGATCTGCGACGGCGAGCGGGCCGTCCCGCTGGCCCCCGCGCAGGACTTCAAGCGCGCCCACGACGGCGACGAGGGCCCCAACACCGGGGGCATGGGCGCCTACTCGCCGGTGCCGGTCGCCGGGCCCGACCTGGTCGACGAGGTGATGGACCGGTTCGTCGGCCCCACGCTCCACGAGCTGCGCCGCCGCGAGATCGACTACCGGGGCGTCCTCTACGCGGGGCTCATGCTCACCGACGAGGGGCCCAAGCTGCTGGAGTACAACGTCCGCTTCGGCGATCCGGAGACCCAGGTGGTGGTGCCGCGGCTGGCGTCCGACCTGGTCGACCTGCTGGGCGAGGCCGCGTCGGGCCACCTGCGCAGCGAGCCGAGCTTCGTCCCCGACGCCGCGGTCACCGTGATCATGGCGGCCGAGCACTACCCGGCCACCCCGCGCACCGGCGACGTGATCCGGGGCATCCCGGAGGCCGAGGAGGCCGGCGCCACCGTGTTCTGCGCCGGCGTGGCCGCCGACGAGGAGGGGCGCCTCGTCACCGCCGGCGGTCGTGTGTTGAACGTGACCGGGTTCGGGGAGACCATCGCCGAGGCCCGCGAGCGGGCCTACGCCGCGGTCAAGCTGATCTCCTGGCCGGGTGAGCACCACCGTTCCGACATCGCCGAGGAGGCTGCGCTGACGTGACCAGGAAGATCGCCGTGCTGATGGGGTCCGTCAGCGACAAGGCCAAGATGCAGCCCGCGGTCGACACGCTGGCCCGCTTCGGCATCGAGGCCGACGTCCGCGTGCTGTCGGCCCACCGCACCCCCGACAAGGTGGTCGAGCTGGCCTCGACCGCCCGCGAGCGCGGCTACGCGGCCTTCATCTGCGGCGCCGGCATGGCCGCCCACCTGGCCGGGGCCGTGGCCGCCCAGACGACGCTGCCGGTGATCGGCGTGCCGCTGTCGGGCGGTGCGCTCAACGGCGTCGACGCCCTGTACGCCACCGTGCAGATGCCGAAGGGCATCCCGGTGGCGACGGTGGCGATCGACGGCGCGATGAACGCCGCGCTGCTGGCGGTGCAGATCCTCGCCGTCGACGACGAGGTCCTGGCCAAGCAGCTGGCCGACCACCGCGCCGAGATGGTGCCGCCGGAGTCGGGGTGACCGACGGGGTGGCCGACGGGTTGTCCGACCGAGCGGGGAGCGTGGGGCGCGTGGGCGGCGTGGCCAAACCGGTGCTGGCCGACGTGCTGGCGGCTCGCTACGCGAGCACGCCGATGGTGGCGCTGTGGTCGCCCGAGCACAAGGTCGTGTTGGAGCGGCAGCTGTGGATCGCCGTCATGGAGGCGCAGCGCGAGCTGGGCGTCGACATCCCCGACGGGGTGATCGACGACTACCGGGCCGTGGTCGACAAGGTCGACCTGGCCTCGATCGACGCCCGGGAGCGGGTCACCCGCCACGACGTGAAGGCGCGGCTGGAGGAGTTCTCGGCGCTGGCCGGCCACGAGTACGCGCACGCCGGGATGACGTCGCGCGACCTCACCGAGAACGTCGAGCAGCTCCAGGTCCGCCGGGCGCTGGAGCTGGTGCGCGACCGGATGGTCACGGTGCTGGTGCGGCTGGCCGAGCGGGCCGCGGAGCACGCCACGCTGGTGATGGCGGGGCGCAGCCACAACGTCGCCGCCCAGGCCACCACCCTGGGCAAGCGCTTCGCCAACGCCGGCGAGGAGCTGCTGCAGGCCTTCGCCCGGGTGGAGGACCTGCTGGAGCGCTACCCGCTGCGGGGCCTGAAGGGCCCGGTCGGCACCCAGCAGGACCAGCTCGACCTGCTCGGCGGCGACCCGGCCAAGGTCGACGCCCTGGAGGCCGCGGTGCAGCGCCACCTCGGGTTCGGGCGGCGGCTCACCAACGTCGGCCAGGTGTACCCCCGGTCGCTCGACCTCGACGTCGTGGCGGCGCTGGTGCAGGCGGTCAGCGGGCCGTCGTCGCTGGCCACCACCATCCGCCTGATGGCCGGCCACGAGCTGGTCACCGAGGGCTTCGCCGAAGGCCAGGTGGGCAGCTCGGCGATGCCGCACAAGATGAACACCCGGTCCTGCGAGCGGGTGAACGGTCTGGCGGTCGTGCTGCGCGGGCACCTGTCGATGGTGTCGGAGCTCGCCGGCGACCAGTGGAACGAGGGCGACGTGTCCTGCTCGGTGGTGCGCCGGGTGGCGCTCCCCGGGGCGTTCCTCGCCACCGACGGCCTGTTCGAGACGTTCCTGTCGGTGCTCGCCGGCTTCGGCGCCTACCCGCGGGTGATCGAGCGCGAGCTCGAGCGCTACCTGCCGTTCCTGGCCACCACCAAGGTGCTGGTGGCGGCGCTCCGCAAGGGCGTCGGCCGCGAGCAGGCCCACGAGGCCATCAAGGAGCACGCCGTGGCCGCGGCGCTGGCGCTGCGCGAGGGCGCGGCCCGCAACGACCTCGTCGACCGGCTGGCCGGCGATCCCCGCCTGGGGCTCGACCGGGCCGAGCTCGACGCCCTGCTCGCCGACCCGTCCGGCTTCGCCGGGGCGGCCGGTGCCCAGGTGGCGGCCTTCTGCGAGCGGGTGGCCGGGCTCGCCGAGCGCTTCCCCGACGCCGCCGCCTACGAGCCCGAGCCGGTGCTCTGACCCGATCGACCCTTCTGCCCGACCTTTCCCGACGCCCCCTGCTCCCCCGTCGAGAGGACCCCCCGATGCCCGAGATCCCCCGCCCGCACCTCTACTCCGGCAAGGTGCGCGACATCTACACGCTCGGCGACGACTTCCTGCTGATGGTCACCAGCGACCGCCTGTCGGCCTTCGACGTGGTCATGGC
>DATCLV010000266.1:0-8092 GCA_036563745.1 Acidimicrobiales bacterium
GCAGTTGGCCAGCACGTGCCGGACCATGATCCGCCAGGGCCGCACCCCGCAGACCCGGGCGGCGAGCACGAAGTCCCGCTCGCGGACCGAGAGGACGACGGAGCGCATCATCCTCGCGTCGGCCGGGATGCTCGGGAGGACGACGGCGATCACCGTGTTGCGGACGCTCGGCCCCAGGGTGGCCGAGACGAGCAGGGCGAGGAGCAGGGAGGGCAGGGCGAGCAGGACGTCCATCAGGCGCATGAGCACGCTGTCGGTGAGGCCCCGCGCGAACCCGGCGACGAGCCCGATCGACCCGCCGACGACGGTCGACGCGACGACCGCGGCGATGGCGATCGACAGCGACGCCCGGCCCCCGTGGAGCAGGCGGGCCAGCACGTCGCGCCCGAGGGAGTCGGTCCCGAGCGGGTGCTCCCACGACGGGTTGACCGACCGGGCGAGGAGGTCCTGGTCGTTGGGGTCGGCGGTCCAGAGGACGGGGCCGACGACGACGGCGACGGCGATGACCACCAGCACGACGACACCGGCCCCCGACAGCTTGCTGCCGAACAGGCGACGGGCGACGGTCCGGGCCCGTCCTGCGGCCGGAGCCAGCCCGGCCGCCCGCGGCGGGGCGATCGGGGCGGCGGCGGTCCCCTCGGCCAGGAGGTCGGTGTGCGATGTGCTCATGAGCGGCGGGTCCTGGGATCGAGCGCGGCGTGGGCGACGTCGGCGGCGAGGCCGGCCAGGGCGTAGATCGCCGCGACGAGGAGGGTGACGGACTGGACGACGGCGTAGTCCCGGGCCTGCAGCGCCTCGAGCAGGAACGTGCCGACGCCCGGCCACGAGAACACCGTCTCGATCAGCACGGCCCCGACGATGAGGGCGGGCAGCAGGAGGCTCAGCAGCGTGATCAGGGGGAGGACGGCGTTCTTCGCCGCCCACCGCCAGACGACCCTCCTCGGCGGGATGCCGTAGGCGTGCGCCGTCCGGATGTAGTTCTCGTCGAGCACGTCGAGGAAGCTCGACCGGGCGAAGCGCGCCATGACCGCGGCCGGCACGATCGCCAGCGTCAGCGCGGGCAGGGCGAGGTGGCGCAGCACGGCGCCGAAGAGCCCGAGATCGCCGTCGAGCAGGGCGTCGACCGTGTAGAAGCCGGTGATCTCGTCCACCGACGTGAACGGCGGCAGTCGACCGCTGAGCGGCAGCCAGCCCAGCCGCACCGAGAAGAGGTAGCCCAGCACCAGGGCCACCCAGAAGATCGGCGCCGACGCGCCGGCCATGGCGACGAGCCGGGTCGTGTCGTCCACGGCGCTGCCCCGGCGGCGGGCCGCGGCCACCCCCGCCCCCACCCCCAGCGGGATCCCGATCAGGAGCGCGCCGACGGTCAGCTCGAGGGAGGCGGGGAGCCGGCGACGGAGCACGTCGGTGACGTCGGCCTGCTGCGTCGTGGAGCGCCCGAGGTCGCCGCGGAGGAGCCGGCCGAGGTAGTGCCCGTACTGGACGGGCAACGGGTCGTCGAGGCCCCACTGCTCCCGCACGCGCTCGACCGCCTGGGGGTCGGCCTGGTGACCGCCGGCGAACAGCTCGGCGGGGTCGCCCGGCGCCATGCGCCCCAGGACGAAGACGAGCAACGTCGTCCCGAGGAGCAGGACCGGCAGCACCGCCAGCCGTCGGAGGACGAGCGATCTCATGGGCCCGGGACCTCGGCGGGGAACCGGCCTGCCTCGTTGCGCCGATCGACCATGCAATTACTATAGTATATTGCAAGTTCTGGTGCGAGGGGGTGCCGTGGAAGTCGTCGGCTACGTCGATCCGGTCAGTGTCCGCCCAGGTGATCGCGCCCGTCTGGCCGTCGCCGCCGAGACGGGCACGGTCGACGTCTCGCTGGTGCGGCTCGGCACGAACGCCGCAGCGGGGGCGGAGGTGCGCAGCCGCCTGGCCGGTCGCTACGCCGTGCAGCCCCAGGAGCTGGCGAGCGGCTCGGCGGTCGTCGTGCCGGACGCGCCCCACCTGCGGGTCGGCGACGTGCTCTCCGCCTCGTTCTGGGTGCTCCCGACCCTCCTCGCCGCCGGCGCGCAGACGCTCATGGGCAAGCGCGACGCCACGGGCGCCTCGTGGACCGTCTCGACGACCCCCGATCGGTGCGTCCGGCTCGAGGTCGTCGATCCGGACGGCTGCCGCGGCACCGCCGTGTCCACCCGGCCGCTCGACGACTGGACCTGGTACCTCGTCGGCGCCGGCTACGACCTCCACGCTCGCGCCCTGTCGCTCGCCGTGCACCGCCGCGCCGACGTCGTCCACGGGACGATCGTCGACGACGTGCCGGTCACGTCCTGGGAGGAGGGTGAGGCCCCCGCGCCCGGCGCCGACCTGCCGCTGGTGATCGCCGCGTCCGCCGTCGGCGACGGGACCCGCGTCCGCACGACGCAGCACTTCAACGGCAAGATCGCCCGGCCTCGCCTCTACCGCGCCCTGCTGACGCCGGCCGAGCTGCAGGCCGACCAGGGGCTTGAGGCGCGCCACGACGCCACCATCGCCGCGTGGGACTTCGCCCGCGACGTCGACTCGCGTCGGGTCGTCGACACCTCACCCCACCGGGCCCACGGCCGGACGGTCCAGATGCCCACGCGGGCCGTGGCGGGGCCGGGGTGGGACGACACCGTCACCGGCCTGCACGACGCACCGGACCGGTACGACGCCATCCACTTCCACGACGACGACCTCGACGACGCCGGCTGGGAGGCCACCGTCGAGTGGGACGTCGACGACGACCTCCCCAGCGGCATCTACGGGGCCCGCATCGTCGGGGCGGGCCACGAGGACACCGTCCCGATCGTGGTGCGGCCACCGGAGGGGACGGCCACCGCGCCCGTGCTGTTCGTCGCCCCGCTGTTCAGCTGGCTCGCGTACGGGAACTTCCGGGCCTTCCAGCAGCTCGAGCCGGACCCCTCCGACGCCGGCCGCTACATCGTCGACCACCGGCTCAACAGCCTGTACGACCGCCACGCCGACGGCAGCGGCGTGGCGTACGCGTCATGGTTGCGGCCGATCGTCGACCTGCGCCCCGGTCACGTGATGCGACGGGGCACGTTCTCGGGCGGGCCGACCTGGGGGCCTCCCTACGGCGAGCTCCCCCACCAGCTCAGCGCCGACCTCGACGTGCTCCGCTGGCTCGACCACATCGGCCAGGCCGTCGACGTCGTCACGGACCTGGACGTGCACCGCGAGGGCGCGGCGCTGCTCGATCGGTACCGGGTGGTCGTGTCCGGGACGCACGCCGAGTACTGGAGCGCGGCGATGCTCGACGCGCTGGACGCCTACCTCGGGACGGGCGGCCGCTACCTCTACCTGTCCGGCAACGGGCTCTACTGGGTGACGGGCGTCGACCCGGACGAGGGGCACACGATCGAGGTCCGCCGGCACGGCGCCGCCACCGCGGCCTGGCACACCGCGCCGGGCGAGTCGTTCCTCAGCACCACGGGCGAGCAGGGCGGGACGTGGCGATGGCGGGGTCGGGCGCCGCAGCGGCTCGTCGGCGTCGGGTTCTCGGCCGAGTGGGCCAGCGGCCTCGCCCACGGCTGCGCCTACGAGCGCACGCCCGCGAGCCACGACCCGCGCGTCGCCTTCGCGTTCGAGGGCATCGGCGACGACGAGCGCATCGGCGACCTGCCGAACCCGGTCCTCGCCCACGGCGCCGCCGGCTACGAGCTCGACCGCGCCGACCACCGGCTGGGCACGCCCCGGCACGCCCTCGTCGTCGCCACCGCCCGCCCCCGCAACACCGAGCACTGGCAGGCGCCGGTCGAGGAGCAGCTGCGACCGCGGCTGCGAGCCGACCTCACCTTCTTCGAGACGGCGGCCGGCGGCGCCGTGTTCTCGACGGGTTCGGTCGCCTGGGCGGGCTGCCTGCCCCACGCGGGGTACGACAACAACGTCGCCCGGCTGACCACCAACGTCCTCCGCCGGTTCCTCGACCCCGAACCCTTCGACAGCGCCCCGATCAGGAGGTGACGCCCTCGGCGTCGGCGTCGGCGTCGGCGTCGGGGGCGTCCAGCGTGCGTCGTATCCGGTCCATGGCGGTGCGGATGTGCTTCGCCGTCGCGGTCTTCGCCCGGCCGACCCGCCGGCTGGCGATGGCGTCGAGGAGCTCGACGTGGGTGCGGGCGTGGGCCTCGAGGTCGGCGCCCTTCAGCGACATCGTGGCCGCGTAGAGGAAGCCGTTGAGCCGGCTGCGCAGCTGGCTCGCCAGCTCGGTCAGGAGCTTGTGGTCGGCCAGGTCCCACAGGCGCCCGTGGAAGTGCTCGTCGAGGCGGAGCACCTCGGCGGTGTCGCCCGCGGCCGCCGCGGCCACCATCCGGTCGGTGATCGACCGGAGCTCGGCCTCCTGCTCGGCGGTGAGGTGGCGTTGGACCCGGATGGCGACGAACTGCTCCAGGAGCTCGCGGACGGAGGCGAACTCGTCGAGCTCCTTCGTCGTGATCGTCGCGACCCGGCAGCCCCGGCGGGGAAGGCGCTCGACGAGGCCTTCCTCGGTGAGCCGGGCCAGGGCCTCCCGGACCGGGATGTGGCTGACGCCGAGGTCGGCGGCCAGCTGCCGCTCGATCAGACGGTCGCCGGGCTTGAACCGCTGCCCGTAGATCGCGCGACGGAGCTCGTCGACGATGTGGTCGACGACCGTCGCTGTCGGCGGTGGCTGCAGGGCCATCGCTATAGCGTATCGCCCTGCTCGCGGGCGTTACGTCACGACCGGGTTCCGCAGCGTGCCGACACCCGACACGCCGACCTCGACGACGTCACCGGGGGCGAGGTAGCAGGGGGGCTCCATCGACATGCCGACGCCCGCCGGCGTCCCGGTGGCGACGAGGTCGCCGGGTTCGAGCGTGATGCCACGGCTGATGTAGGAGATCAGCTCGGCGACCCCGAAGATCATGTCGGCGGTCGACGCGCGCTGGCGGACCTCGCCGTTGACGTGGCACGACACCTCCAGCGACTGCGGGTCCTCGATCTCGTCGGCGGTCACGACCACCGGGCCGACCGGGCAGAAGGTGTCCTGGCTCTTGCCGCGCACCCACTGGCCGTCCGCGAACTGCATGTCCCGGGCCGAGACGTCGTTCACGCACGTGTACCCCCAGACGGACGAGAGCGCGTCCGACGGCGACACCCCGCGCGTCCGCCGGCCGATCACGACGCCCAGCTCGGCCTCGTAGTCGACCTGCGTCGAGCCGGGCGGCACGACGATCGCCGCGCCCGGCCCGACGACCGCCGTCGGGAACTTCGCGAACAGCAGCGGTGCGTCCGGGAGCGCCAGGCCGGTCTCGTCGCCGTGGGACACGTAGTTCAGGCCGACGCACACGACCTTGCCCGGCACGACCGGGGCCAGGAGCTCGACCTCGTCCACGGGCCCGAGCGCCCGACCGGCGGGCGACGGCCGCAGCGGGTCGTCGCCGGCGTCGTGCACGACGCCGGCCTCGTCGACGACACCGACGCCGACGTGGCCGTCTCGTTGGAAGCGGATCACTCGCACGCAAGACACTATAGTATCTAGCGAGCTACACCCAGGAGGCCGGAGTTGGGCAACGACGTCGTGGTCATCACGGATTCCGATCTGGCCGACGAGGGCATCCCGGAATCGATCCTCGGAACCGCCGGGCTCTCCGCGCGCCGGGCGGCCTGCCGGACGGAGGCGGACGTCATCCGCGAGGCCACCGACGCCGCGGCGCTGATCGTCCAGTGGGCGCCGATCACCGCCGCGGTGCTCGACGAGCTACGCGCCTGCCGCTTCGTCTCGCGGCTCGGGATCGGCTACGACATGATCGACGTCGACGCCGCCACCGCCCGAGGCGTGGCGGTGGCCAACACCCCCGACTACTGCGTCGAGGAGGTGGCGGCGCACACCATGGCGCTCGCGCTCTCGCTGTGCCGCCGAGTGCCGCAGCTCGATCGAGCCGTCCGACTCGGTCGCTGGTCCGCCACCCGCGACGGCGCCACCGCCTGCCGGCCGTCGCAGACGGTCTTCGCGGTCGTCGGCTACGGCCGCATCGGCCGGCGCGTGGCGGCGACCGCGCACGCGGCGGGCTTCGACGTCGTCGTGCACGACCCTGGGGTCGCCCCCGACGCCCTCGCCGACGGGCTCCGGGCCGCGTCGCTCGACGACGCGCTGGCGAGCGCCGACGTCCTGAGCCTCCACGTCCCGCTCACGGACGCCACGCGAGGGCTGCTCGACGAGCGTGCGCTGCGATCGATGCGGCCGGGGAGCTACGTGGTCAACACCTGCCGCGGCGGGCTCGTCGACGAGGACGCCCTGGCCCGGTCGCTCCGATCGGGGCACCTCGGCGGCGCGGCGCTCGACGTCTTCCACGACGAGCCCCTCCCCGAGGCGCACCCCCTCCGGGAGGCACCGAACGTCCTGCTGACGCCCCACGCGGCGTGGTACTCGCCGGCCGCGGTCGCCGAGCTGCCGGTGCGGGCCGCCGAGCAGGTCGTCGCGTTCCTCGCCGGCCGGCCGGTCGACTCGATCGTGAACCCGGCCTACGCCGCACGGGCCCGCAGGACAGGAGCTAGTCCATGAGCAGGCCGCCGTTGACGTCGTAGGTCGCACCGGTCGTGAAGCCGGCCTCGGGCGAGGCCAGCAGCACGACCGCCGCGGCCACCTCGGCGACGGTCCCGAACCGGCCGAGCGGCACGCCGCCCTCCAGGCCCGCCCGGCGCTCCTCGTCGAGCGCGTCGGTCATCGCCGTCCGGATCGGGCCCGGCGCCACGGCGTTCACCCGGATGCCCTCCGCCGCCAGGAGCCGGGCGAGCGAGCGCGTCATGGCCAGCACACCCCCCTTGCTGGCCGCGTAGTGGAGGCTCGTGGCGATCCCGCCCGTCTGGCCGGCGACGGAGGCGAGGTTGACGATGCTGCGGTCGCCGGCCGCCGCCCGCATGATCGGCACGACCTGCTGGAGCAGGCGGAACGTGCCGCGCAGGTTGGTCTCGAGCACGGCGTCCCACTCGTCGACGGTGATCTCGTCCCACGGCGTCCACGGGCACACCCCGGCGTTGTTGACGACGACGTGGACGCTCCCCCACCCCCGCCGCACCTCGCCCGCGAACGCGTCGATCGCCTCGATCGACCGCAGGTCCAGGCGCGCCGTGCGCGCGGCGACGCCGGCGGCCCGGCACGCCTCGGCGGTGCGCGCCACGCCGGCTTCGTCGGACGCGCAGGTGAGCCACAGGTCCACCCCGGCCGTCGCCAGGCGCCGGGCCACCTCGGCGCCGATCCCTGCGCTCGCTCCGGTCACGATCGCCCTTCGCACCACGTCAGTCCCTCCGACCCCGCTCACGCCCATCACCCTCCCGCCACACGGCGACTGCTATAGTATATTGCTATGCTCGCCGCGCTGCGATCCGTCACCCGGTTTCCCCCGCGCCGGTCCCGAGGCGCACGCTTCGACCGTCTGACCTCGGTGGCCGACCTCCGCTTGGCGGCGCAGCGCCGGCTGCCGGCCGCGGTGTTCGACTACATCGACGGCGGCGCCGAGGGGGAGGTGACGCTGCGCCGCAACGTCGAGGCGTTCGAGCGCACGACGTTCGTGCCTCGGGTCCTCCGCGACGTGTCCGACGTCGACCCCTCGACCACGCTGCTCGGGCGCCCGCTCCCCCTCCCCCTCGTCTTCGCTCCCACCGGCTTCACTCGCATCGCCCACCCCGACGGGGAGGTGGCGGTGGCGCACGCCGCGGCCCGCGCCGGGATCCCCTACACCCTCTCGACGTTGAGCACGACGTCGATCGAGGACGTCGCGTCGGCCGGGGGCCGGCGGTGGTTCCAGGTCTACGTCTGGCGCGACCGCGGGTTGGTGGAGGAGATGATCGCCCGCGCCCGCGAGGCCGGCTACGAGGCCATCATGCTGACCGTCGACACCGCCGTCTTCGGCCGGCGGGAGCGGGACGTCCGGCGCGGCCTCACCCTGCCGCCGGCGATCGGCCTGGACACCGTGGTCGACGCCGCCCGCCACCCGCGCTGGACCTGGGGCCTCCTCCGCTCCGAGCCGATCCGGTTCGCCAACGTCACGGGGCGCCAGGTCGGCGACGGCACCACACCCGTCCGCCTCGCCGACTACGTGAACTC
>DATCLV010000286.1:0-5756 GCA_036563745.1 Acidimicrobiales bacterium
CCTGCACCCGGAGGCGCACCTGCCCCGGCGCCGGATGCGGCACCAGGCGCTGCTGTCGCCGTTCGACTCGCTCATCTGGGAGCGGCAGCGGACCGAGCGGCTCTGGGGCTTCCGGTACCGGATCGAGATCTACACGCCCGCCCCCACGCGGGTGTACGGCTACTACGTGCTGCCGTTCCTGCTCGACGAGCACCTGGTGGCGCGGGTCGACCTGAAGGCCGACCGCCAGGCGGGCGCCCTGCGCGCCCAGGCGACCTGGCTGGAGGACGGCGCCCCGGCGGCGCCCGACGAGATCGCCGCGGCCCTGGCCCGGTCGCTCACCGAGATGGCCGCGTGGCTCGGGCTCCCCCACGGCGTGGAGGTGCGACCCCGGGGGACGCTCGCCGCCCACCTCGCCGACGCCCTCCGGTGACGGCCCTCCGGTGACAGCGCTCCGGTGACAGCCGGGGCCGGGGAGGACGGCGGCGAGACGGACGGCGGCGCCGGACACCCGGTGTCCGGGCGTCCGGCAGCCGGCGTCAGTAGATCGGGTCGCCGGGGCTGGCGAGGTCGTGGGCGTAGAGCGGGATCGCCTGGTGCTCGTCGTCCGGCGTGTCGGGGTGCGTCGTGCCCAGCGTGAGGCACTCCGACGTGTAGGGGCCCAGCTCGCGGACGCCGAGGTTCACGCAGGCCACCACGTTGCGGCCCACCAGCTCCGACTCGTCGACCAGCGCGAACTGCGCGACCGACGTCCGGGTGCCGAGTGGCCCGAGGTCGAGCGTCAGGACCCGCGACGGGAAGCGGGTGCCCTCGGCCCGGGGCGCCGCCACGACCCGGGCCACGCGCATGTCGACGTTCTGGAACTTGCCGAAGGTGATCTGCGGCTTCGGTGTGTCGGTGACAACGGGAGCCATGCCCGTTGTCTAACGGACCGGACCTCCTGCTACGCAGGCAATTCCTTGCAGCTGTAGTTGCCGCTGCCCCGCTCGTGCACCCCGTGCTGGTGGTCGGCGACCACCGCGCACAGCTGCGTCGCCCCCGCCGCGTCGGCGGGCCCCCAGTCGAGGACGAGGTAGGACGACTCGTAGGTCAGCTGCCAGGTGCCCGGTGGGGTGCCGTTGGTGCCGGCGTTGTCGGGCTCGGTGGTGTCGAAGAAGAAGTGGGTGTGCAGAGCGCCCGGCGCGTCGGCCGGCTCGTAGCCCGACAGCGTGTACGCGACGGCGTACCGGTCGCCCTGGAGCGTGACGTCGTCGATGGTGACGGTCGGGCCCTGGGCGACCGGCGTGGTCGTCTCGGGAGGGGCCGTCGTGTCGGTCGGGCCGACCGCCTCCTCGGGGCCGCCATCGCCCGGGGGCAGGGTGGTGCCGGGGCCGGCGCTCTCGACGGCGTTGCCACCGTCGTCGTCGTCGCCGGTGAGCGCCACCGCGGCGCCGATGCCGGCCACGACGACCACCACCGCCGCCGCGATCAGCAGGCCGAGCCTCCGGCCGCCGCCGTCGCTCCCGCTCCCGCTCCGGGTTCGGGGCGCGGGCCGCGGGCCCGAGCCGGGCGCACCGCCCGGGGCAGGCACCACCACGCGCCCGGTCGCCGGACCACCGGGCGACCCGGCGACGCCCTGGCGAGCGGTCGGCGCGCCGTAGGGCGCCGTCGCCGGGCCCGATCCGCCGGCGCCGGCGCCACCGGGGTACGGCGGCGGTGCACCGGCCCCCGCGGCCTGCCCGCCGAGGTGTGCCGATCCGGCCGGTCCCGGGGGCGGCCCGGCGGCGGCCGCCGCGGTCTCGCCCGACGCGGGCGTCGCTGTCGGGGTAGCCGCGGCCGATGCCGGGGTGGGATCGACCGGCGCGGTGTCGGCGCCGGCGCCACCACCCGCGAGGCCGGCGGCCGCCAGGCCCGCGGCCCCGCCCGCCGCGGCACCGGCCACGCCGGCCGCGCCCAGGCCCGGGGCACCGGTGCCCGGGGCGTCGGCCGTGGAGGCCGGCGGGGTGGCGTCGACCGCCGGGACCACCTGCGTGTGGACGCTGTGGCCCGCCGCGTGCTCGGCGGCGATGATCGCGGCGCCCAGGGCCACGCCGTGCTTCGGGTGGGCGTCGACCGCGACCGGGCGCCCCAGCTCGGAGCCCACCAGCTGGGCGACCAGCGGGATGCGCGAGGAGCCGCCGACCAGCAGCACCCGGGCCACGTCGGCCGGCTCCACCTTGGCCGAGCGCAGCGCCCGCCGGAGCGCGCCGATCGAGTCGACCAGGGTCGGCCGGATCATGTCCTCGAACTCGGACCGGGTCAGCCGCACGTCGGTCTGGATCGTGGGCAGCAGCACCGGGATCACCACGTCGACGTCGGTGGCCAGCGCTTCCTTCGCCTCGACGCAGTCGCGCCGGAGGCGGGCGAGCGCGGCGACCGCCGCCGGGTCGTCGGGGTCGAGCCGCTCGATCGCGTCGCCCACCGCCGTCTGGACGTGGTGGAACACGGCCTGGTCGAAGTCGACACCGCCCAGGCGCTCGATGCCCTCCGGCTCGCCCATGATCTCCCAGCCGGTGACGTCCCGGCGCAGGACCGCGGCGTCGAAGGTGCCGCCGCCGAGGTCGTAGACGGCGACGATCGACCCCGGCTCCACCCGCTCCTGGGAGGCGTAGTGGATGGCGGCCGCCTCCGGCTCGGTGATGGTGGCGGCCTCGGTGAGGTCGGCGATGCGCAGCGCCTGGCGCAGCAGGTCCTGCTTGAACGGCCCCCAGTTGGCCGGGTGCGACACGACCACGCCGGAGGGGTCCTCCCCCTCCCGCTCGACGACGATGTCGACGACCGCCCGCAGCAGCCGCGCGGTCAGCGAGTCGGCCGAGTAGGGCGTGCCGCCGACGATGATCGGCGTGGGGTCGCCCACCCGCCGCTTGAACTCGCGCGCCACCCGTTGGGGCTCGGTGACGGCCCGCCGCTCGGCGGCCTCACCGGTGAGGATCGTGCCGTCGTCGCGCAGCAGCACCACCGACGGCACCACCGGCGCCCGCGTGCCCAGGTTGGCGATCTCGACACGCCCGTCGCGCCACACCGCCGCCGCGGTGTAGGTGGTCCCGAGGTCGATACCCAGGTAGTAGCCCATTCTCCCGCCCTCGCTCTTTCGTCCGAAACGCCGCAGTCTTGCACCCGCCGTCTCCACCGTCGCCGATCCTGCGCCGGAACGGAAGGGGGACAACCCCGCGCCCCGCCAGGGCCGATGGGGGACACCGTCGGGAGACCGGCGGGCAGGCCCGTGGGGAGATCATGCCGGTTCGCCCGCCGGCGGCACGCCGCCCCCGGCCGGGGCCGGTAGCGAGCCCGGCCCTGACCCCGCCGAACCGTCAGCGGACGGCGTTGGCGGCGCTGACGATCCCCTCCCCGTAGAGCCCGTTGTTGGCGGTCGTCCCGGCGCAGGCGGCGTTCCACTCGGCGTCGCGGCCGGCGGCCGCGTAGCTCAGCGTGCCGCCGGGCGGGCAGGGCTGGTCGGTGGCCGTGGCCGCCAGGATCGCCGCCACCCGGTCGGGGTCGAGCGAGTAGCCGGCCGTGGGTGAGCCGGTGCCGTGCCGCTGGACGATCAGCGCCGCCACACCCACCACGTGCGGCGCCGCCATCGATGTCCCCTGCAGGTAGGTGTAGACCCCGCACGCCCCGCCGGCGCCGCAGTCGCGCACGGTGTAGTCGTCGACCGGGTTGCCGGCCGCGTCGACCAGGCCCTGGTCGCGGGCCGCGACCGCCGGGTACGGCCCGAGGATCAGGTTGCCGGGTTGCTGGTAGCTCGGGGTACCGGCGCCGTCGCGGGACCAGCCACCGGGCGCCACGAGGTCGATGCTGCCCAGGCCGTAGTTGGAGTAGTCGGCCTTGGTGCCCGACGGCCCCACCGAGCCGACCGAGATGACGTGCGGGCCCTCGTTGGGCAGGTCGAGGCAGTCGCGGGTGACCACCCGGCCCCGGCGGCTGCCCGGTGGGAAGCCGGGGCTGAACGGGTCGTGCCGCTGGGGCGCCGACAGGTCGGCGTGCTCGTTGCCGACCGCGGCCACCATCGTGACCCCCCGCGCGTGGGCGTACTCCAGCGCCTCGGTGAGCAGCCGGCGGGTGAGGCGCTGCTGCTCCAGCTCCTCCTCGGTGGGCGTGCCGGAGAGGTAGTCGTCGGGCGAGTCGCAGTTGTAGAGCCACGGGTCGGTGTAGAAGCTCATGTTCACCACGTCGAGCCGCAGGTCGCCCGCGGCGGTGATGGCGTCGAGCGTCTCGTAGAGGAAGAACAGGCCGCTGTCCTGCCCCGCCCGGAGGTTGACCAGCCGGGCGTCGGGGGCGACGCCGGCGATGCCCACGCCGTTGCGGGCCGCGGCCACGATGCCGGCCACGTGGGTGCCGTGGCCCCGGTCGTCGGCGCCCACCGGGTCGACGCAGGACGGCACCTCGCAGGGCCCGTCGATGGCGGGGATGTCGGTGGTGAAGTTGCGGGAGCGGGCGGCGTCGAAGTTGGGCGCGATGTCGGGGTGGGAGGCGTCGATGCCCGTGTCGATGATCCCGACGTCGACCCCCGCCCCCGTGGCCGGGAGCTCCCCGGCCCCGATCATCGCCAGGTTCCACTGCCGGAGGCCCAGCGGCTCGGCGGTGGCCGCCGCCCCCGCCTCGACCGCCCGCGCCGTGGCGGGCACGGCCCGGGCCCGCTCGGCCTCCGGCGGGCGCTCCTCGGCGTAGCGGTGCGGCAGATCGGGCCGCTCGAGGCCGACCGAGTGGTTGGGCATCACGCCGGTGATGCCGGGCTGCTCGTCGACCGCCGACCGGAACCCGGCCTCGGCCGTGCGCACCAGCGCCACGCCCAACGCCTCGTTGACGTCGACCACCCGGCCTCCGGCGTCGCGCACCGCCTCCTGCACCGCCCCGTCGGCGCCGACGACCTCCCGGTCGAACACCACCACGTACTCGTCGAGCACCGTCCGGTCGTGGGCCTCGCTGGGCACCGAGATGCCCACGCACGTGACGACGAGGAGACCGGCGAGGACCCAGCGGGAGAGCGACACGGAGTGGGGCACGGCCGCCACTCTAGGCGCGGACGGCACCTCCGGATGGGCACAAGACCGCACGAAAATCGCCGGAGGAGCAGCGATCCGGGAACGCCGAAGATCCCGCCAGGGCGCGCCCCCGGCGGCCCCGGGCGGCCCGGCCGCGGGCGGCCCCGCCCCGGACGCCCGCCGCTACGGCAGCGTCAGGATCTCGACGCCGTCGTCGGTGACCAGGAGCGTGTGCTCGAACTGGGCCGTGCGGCGGCGGTCGACGGTGACGGCGGTCCAGCCGTCGTCCCACATCTGGTGCTGCCAGGCGCCCATCGTGATCATCGGCTCGATCGTGAACGTCATGCCCGGCTCGATGATCGTGGTGGCCCGCTGGTCGTAGTAGTGCGGGATCTGCAGGTCGGTGTGGAACTGCTCGGCGATGCCGTGCCCCACGAACGCCCGGACCACGCCGTACCCGTGCTCCTCGGCGTGGGTCTGGATGGCCTTGCCGATCACGTTGATCGGGCGCCCGGGCTTGACCGCCTCGATGCCCCGCTCCAGGCACTCGCGGGTGACCCGGATGAGCCGCGCCGACGCCTCGTCGATCCGCCCGACCGGGTAGGTGGCGTTGGTGTCGCCGTGGACGCCGTCGAGGTAGATGGTCACGTCGAGGTTGACGATGTCGCCGTCGCGCAGCGCCCGGTCGTCGGGGATCCCGTGGCAGATGACCTCGTTCACCGACGTGCACAGCGACTTGGGGAAGCCGCCGTAGTTGAGCGGGCTGGGGTAGGC
>DATCLV010000297.1:0-4449 GCA_036563745.1 Acidimicrobiales bacterium
CCGGTCTCCACGAAGCTCAGGTGCCGGGCCGACACCTCGGCCTCCAGGGCCAGGTCGAGCTGGCTCCGGTGCCGCCGCTGCCGCCACTCCCGCAGCAGCTCGCCCACCGGCGAGCGCCCGGCCCTGGTCGTCATCACGCTCGACATGCCCCGGACGGTAACGGCCGGGGCGCGGCCCGCCGCCTACCTGAGAGGTAATCGCCCTGCGACGCGGCGGTCCGCAGAGTGGGCGCCATGACGGACACGCAGACCCCCACCACCGACCAGATCACGGCCGTCGTCGACGCCTACCTGGCGAGCCTCGACGAGCCCGACGCCACCAAGCGGGCCGAGCTGGTCGCCCAGGCGTGGGCGCCGGACGGCCGCTACACCGACCCGCTGCAGGAGCTCAACGGGCACGCCGAGCTGGCCTCGATGCAGGCCGTCGTGCAGGAGCACTACGCGGGCGCCTCGTTCCGGCGGACCAGCGGCATCGACGCCCACCACGACTCGGTGCGGTTCGCCTGGGACCTGACCTACCCGGACGGCACCCTGGTGATCGCCGGCATCGACGTCGGCCGGCTGGGCCCCGACGGGAAGCTGACCAGCATCACGGGCTTCTTCGGCGACCTGCCGGCGGCCTGATCCCCGGCCCCCGGGGTCGCCGCGCGGCCGGGTCGCGGCAGCTCCCCCTGCCCCGGCCCCCGGGTTCCCGGCGAGGACGGCGACGACGCGAGGCATCGGCACGGAGCTAGCGGTCGTCGTCCTCGTCGGGGGCGCTGATCTCGTCGATGAGGTCGTCGATGTAGCTCTCGTAGGCCCGCACGAGGTCGATGCGCTCGGGGTGGAGGAGCCACTGGATCTGGATCCCCTCCATGAACGCCACCCACTCGGCGGCCCGGGCGTCGGGGTCGACGTCCGGGCTGAGCTCGCCGTTGCGCACCCCTTCGGCGAGCAGCTGGGCGAACCACCAGCGGATCGCCTCGGTGCGCCGCTGGGTGTAGAGGCGGGCCGCGCCGTCGCGCACGATCGCCTCGAAGCTGACCACCACCCGGAGGCGGGCGAGGTCGGGCCGGTCGGCCAGCACCCGGGCGGCGGCGGGCTGGCGGCGCAGCGTCTCGACGATGCTGAACGGCGCCCCCGACGCGATGTAGCCCTCGGTGTCGAGGAACGAGGCGTCGACCCGTTCCAGGACGGCGAGCAACAGCGCGTCGACGTCGTCGTACCGGGCGCGCAGCTCGTCGACCGGGAGCTCGGCCCGCCGGGCGACGTCGACCAGCGACGTCTGCCGGATGCCGTCGCGGGCGAAGAGGTCGAAGGCGGCATCGAGGACCGCGTCCCGCCCCGGTACGACCTCCTGGCGCTGCGAGCCCTCCGACGCCACGGCGGAACCGTAGCCCTCCGGGGACGATCCGTGGGCAGAAAACCCCGTCCCGATCTGCCCGCCTGATCGATGCCTCCAGGGAAACGCTGCACCGCTAGCTTGCTGCCCACACCGTGGTCGAACGGGGGGAACCAGTGGCGAGCAGCAGCATCAGCGGGCGGTCCATCATCGTGACCGGGGGCGGCAGCGGCATCGGCGCCGCCTGCGCCGAGGACCTGGTGGCCGGCGGGGCCCACGTCGTGACCTGCGGGCGCACGGAGGCGAAGCTGGCCGAGGTCACCGGGCGGCTGACCGACCTGGCGAAGGAGCGCGGCGGGTCGATCCGCCACGTGGTCGCCGACGTGACCGTCGAGGACGACGTGGCCCGCCTCGTCGCCGAGGCCGTCGAGGCCCACGGGGCCCTGCACGGCGTGGTGGCGAACGCCGGCGGCGCCGGGGCGCTGCAGCCCTACGAGCGCCAGCCCACCGACGAGTTCGTGCGGGTGCTGCACCTCAACGTCGTCGGCACCATGCTGCTGGTGAAGCACAGCGTGCCCCACCTGGTGGCGGCGGGCGGCGGGTCGTTCGTGGGGATGTCGTCGATCGCCGGGCACATGACCCACCCCTACTTCGGCGCCTACACGGTGGCGAAGGCCGGCATCGAGGCGATCGTCCGCAACGCCGCCGACGAGTACGGCCACGCCGGCGTGCGGTTCAACGCCGTGCGGCCCGGGTTCACCTCGACCGAGATCATGTCGCTGATCCCCCGCGACTCCGCGATCTACCGGAGCTACATCGAGAACACGCCGATGGGCGGGGTCGGCGAGCCCGAGGACGTGGCCAAGCTGGTCCGCTTCCTGCTGGGCGACGACAGCCGCTGGATCACCGGCCAGACGATCAACGTCGACGGCGGCCACCACCTGCGCCGGGGCCCGGACTTCTCGGCGTTCCTGGGCGACGGCGCCCTCCCGCTGTAGCCCGCCGTCCCCCACCGCGGCGCGCCGCCGCGCCCGGCACACGCGACCGCCGAGAAGTGCTCACACGCCCCGAAGCGGGGCGTGCGCTGGCTGTCGCCGGGAGTTGACGGATCGGTAACGGGCACGAACCGGGGCGTTCGTACGTTGCCGGCCGTGGATCGACGCTCCTTCCTCCGAGCCGGCGCCCTGACGCTCGGCGCCGCCGCCCTCCCCGGCCTCGCGGCCGCCTGCGGGTCCGGGGCGTCGTCGGGCGGCGGCGGTGGCGGCGGGGGTGGCCGGGCCGGCACCCGCAAGGTGCGGCTCGGGTTCATCGCCCTCACCGACTGCGCCTCGATCGTGATGGCCCGCGAGCTCGGCTACTTCGCCGAGCGCGACCTCGACGTCGAGGTGGTGAAGCAGGAGTCGTGGCCGGTCACCCGCGACAACCTGCTGCGGGGCGAGATCGACGGCGCCCACTGCCTGTTCAGCATGCCGTTCTCGGTGGCGACCGGGATCGGCGCCGAGCAGGCGTCCCGCGACCTCAAGATCGCCATGACCCTCAGCAACAACGGTCAGGCGATCACGCTCGGCGCCGACCTGGCCGACGCCGGCTACGCGGACCTCGACGCCGCCGCCGAGGCCCTGCGGGCGGCCGGGACCCCGCAGCTGGGGATGACGTTCCCCGGTGGCACCCACGACACGTGGCTGCGCTACTGGCTGCTCGCCACCGGGACGAAGTTCACCGACGTCGACGTCCAGCCCGTGCCGCCGCCCCAGATGGTCCAGAACATGACCGTCGGCAACATCAAGGGCTACTGCGTGGGCGAGCCCTGGAACGCCGTCGCCGTCGACCAGGGCATCGGCTTCACCCACCTCACCTCCCAGGACATCTGGGAGCACCACCCGGAGAAGGCGCTGGTGGTCGGCACCCGGCTGACCCGGGAGACCGACGTCCTGCGCGACGTGATGGGCGCGGTCCTGAAGGCGAGCGCCTGGCTCGACGAGCCCGCCAACCGGGCCGACGCCGCCGACACGCTGGGCGCCGAGCGGTACGTGAACGCCCCGGCCGACGCCATCCGGGGCCGGCTCACCGGCACCTACGACCTGGGCGCCGACCTCGGCGAGCGCAGCTACGAGGGCGACCAGATGCAGTTCTCCCGGGGCGGGAGCACCAACCTGCCCCGCCGGGCCCACGGCCTGTGGTTCCTGACCCAGTTCCAGCGGTTCGGGTACCTCGACGAGGCCCCGCCCTACCGGGAGCTGGTCGACGACCTGCTCCTCACCGACCTCTACGCCGAGGTCGCCGAGGCCGAGGGCCTCCCGGTGCCCGACGACGACATGGCCCCCTTCGAGGTCCGCCTCGACGGCGTGACCTTCGACCCTGCCCACCCCGAAGAGGAGGCGCAGCGCCCATGACCCTCACCCAACCCCCGCCGGTGGAGGAGGAGGTGGCGGCCGCGGTCGCCGTCGCCGCCGAGCCCTCCGCCGGCACGGCCGAGGGCGGCACCGACGTCGCCACCACCCCCGTCACCGGCGACGGCGACGGCGCCCCGCCCGCGCCGCCCGCGCCGTCCCGGCTCCGGCGCGGCGTCGCGGCGGCCGGCTGGGCGGTCGCCGGCGTCGCCGGCTTCGTCGCGCTGTGGTGGCTGGCCGCCGGCAGCAACGACAAGCTCCCCGACCCCGGCGGCACGCTCACGGTGCTCCGGGAGATGCTGGCCGACCCCTTCTACGACAACGGCCCCGACGACAAGGGCGTCGGCGTGCTGGTGTGGCTCACCCTCCAGCGGGTCTTCGAGGGATGGGCGCTGGCCACCCTCGTCGGCGTGCCGCTCGGCCTGCTGATCGGGTCGAGCCGGCGGGCCTGGCAGGCGGTGAACCCGATCGTGCAGGTGCTGCGGCCGGTCTCGCCGCTGGCCTGGTTCCCGATCCTGGCGTTCGCGCTGAGCGACACCGAGGCCGCCGGCGTGTGGACGGTGTTCGTGATCGCCCTGTGGCCCACGGTGCTCAACACCGCGGCCGGCGCCGCCACCGTCCCCGCCGACCAGAAGGACGTGGCCCGGGTGTTCCGCTTCGGGCGCCTCGCCTACCTGCGCCACGTGCTGGTGCCCCACGTCCTGCCGTCGACGGTCACGGGCCTGCGGCTGTCGATGGG
>DATCLV010000299.1:0-4140 GCA_036563745.1 Acidimicrobiales bacterium
GGGGTGGCCTCTGGGGGTGGCCTCGGGGTGGGCACCGACGCCACGTCCCGGGCCGGCCCCGATGACAGCGGGCGCCGCGCCACCCATCGTGACGGGATGGGCAAGCGCTGGCGCCGATGGATCGTTCCGGTCCTCACGACCTGCGTCTTCGCGTGCTCGACCGGCGGCGACGCCTCGTCCGACGGGTCGGGGGCGAGCGGAGACCTGGAGCTCACCGAGGTGTCGCCGGAGGTCGTCGAGCGGCTGGCGGAGGCCGGGATCGCCGTGCACGCCGACGACGGCAGCGGCCCGCTGGTCGAGGTGGCCGGCCCGGTGTCGCCGGTGCAGTTGCAGGCCTGGCAGGCCCGGAACCTCGAGCTGGAGTGGAGGGCCGGGTCGGGCCTCGACCCCGAGCTGCTCGACGCGGCGCTCACGGAGGGCGCCGCGCCGCCGGACGGGGTCACGGCCACGCCCTCCGACCTGATCCTCGGGTGGGCGCAGGAGCTCGACACGCCGGCCGCCGCGTACGCCCGGGAGGTCCTCGCCGGTGACGGGGCCGACGAGGATGGTGACCAGGCGCCGGGCGGCGACGAGGCGGGCGAACCGGGTCAGGGTGACGACGCCGATCCGGCCGGTCGCCCGATCCCCCACCTGGCGCTGGTCCTGTTCGCGTCCGACGTGGCCACGGCCGCGGCGGAGCTGCCCGAGCCCACCGAGCCCCTCGCCCCCGATGGCGACGGCGACGTCGGTGCCGACGCCGGCGGGCCACCGGGGCTGCGGCGGCAGGGCACCGACCACGCCGCGCCCCCGTCCCCCGTCCAGAACCGGACCGGGCCGTGCTCCTCCGTGATCGACGGGATCGACCGGGTGGTGGCCGCCGTCTTCGACGCCGTCGGCCGGCTCGCCCAGCCCCCGGCCATCCGGACCGGCTTCGGGCTGTTCGACCAGCTCGTCAACGGCCTCGCCCGGATCATCGTCGGCGGGATCAACGTGGTCGTCGACGGCATCCACTTCGTCGTCGAGAACGGCGTGCGGATCGTGATCGGCGAGGTCATGCGGTACGTGGCCCGCATCGCCGGGATCGCCGCCACGATCTCGCAGGTCGTGTCGCTGGTGCGGCCGTGGGCGCTGCGGGTCGAGACCGACCCCCTCGTCGTCGAGGCACCCCGGAGCGGCGTCGCGACCGCCCGGATCGAGCTCGGCGGCCTCGACGAGTGGCCGGCGTGGGCCACGGACTGCGCCGAGCGGGCCGGCGTCACGCTCCCGCCGCTGCGGCCCCAGGGCAACCCGGTCACCTGGGTGGTGGCGCCCGACCCCCGCATCGCCTCCGGCCAGATCGACACCCAGCTGCAGGAGGGCGGCACGGCGAGCTACCGGTTCACGGTCATCGCCGACCCGCCCGGCCGGGGCAGGCTCACCGAGGTCGACGACGTCCCGGCCCGGGTCACCGTCCAGAGGGACGACACCACCGAGCTCCACGACGCCATCACCGACCTGGTCCGGCGAGAGCTCGAACGGCTCCTGCCCCCGGTCGGGACCCTGGTCTCGAACCTCGTGCTGCCCGTGGTGCGCCCGTGGATCGACCAGGCGCTCGACGTCCTCGCCCACCTCCGCGACGTGTCCAGCCGGGCGCTGCTCGTCATCCGCTACGGCGTCCCCGACCCGGACCAGCCCCCGCCGGGCAGCGACGAGGGCGCCGGGTCGGGCGGGTCCGGCCCGTCCGGTTCGGGCCAGTGGACCGGCGACGTCTGCGCCCTCGTCCCCGACGGCGAGGTCAACGAGGCGCTCGACATCCAGATCAACTGGGTCCCGCCCCAGAACCCGGGGTGGTGCGTGAAGTACATGAACGGCGGCACGCTCGGGCTCACCGATGCGGTGTGGCTGTCGGTCGGGGTCGAACCGGGCGAGGGCCCCCGCCGGGTCATCGAGGACCCCGAGTCGTTCAACTCCCGGGCCGTCGACGGCCTCGACTGCTGCCGGGCCGTGTGGAGCAACCTCAACCTCGGCTTCCACTTCGAGCACGACGGCGTCGTGTGGTCGGTCGGCGTCTACCGCTCCGGCACGTCCGGGATCCTCGAGGACCACCTCGCCATCGCTCGCATCGTCATCGAACACCTGGAGGACGGGTGAAGCCCCGCACCACTGCCCTGCTCACCGCGCTGACGCTGGTCGTCGCGGCCTGCTCCGGCTGCTCCGGCGGCGACGGGGCGGGCGACGGCCGGCCGGACGCCCCGAACGAGGCCGACGGGTCCGGCGGGTCCGACGGCTCGCCGCGGTCGGGGTCGGCGTCCGGGTCGTCCCGGACGGTCACCCCGGTGCCGCCGCCCGACATCCCCGACGACGTCCTCCCGCCCGCGCGGCGCACCGTCTGGAACCCGGGCGTCACCTACGGGGGCGGCGGCATCCCCGAGCGCACCGAGGTGTGCGCCACGCTCTCGCCCGGCGACGGCGACGACACCGCGGCGATCCAGGAGGCGATCGACACCTGCCCCGACGACCAGGTCGTCCAGCTCACGGCCGGGACGTTCGAGATCGACGACCGGGGCATCGAGATCATGCGCTCCGACGTGACGCTGCGGGGCGAGGGTGTCGAGACCCGCCTGGTGAAGCCCGAGGGCGCCGAGGGTGCGGTCGTTTACGTGTCCGGCGGCGGCCCGGACCTGCGGGAGGACGACTACCCCGGCCCCTCGATCCCCCTCACCGAGGACGCCGTGCAGGGCGAGCGGTCGGTCGCCGTCGAGCGCACCGACGGGCTGGCGGTCGGCGAGTACCTCTACCTCGACCGGGACACGATGGACGACCCCGACGTGCACTGGACCGAGGTCCAGCTCGCCGACGAGGCCGAGCGGCGCTACTTCAACCGCACCGACCGGTCGCTGGCCCAGGTGGTGCGGATCGCCGCCATCGACGGGAACGTGCTGACCTTCGAGACCCCGTTCCACACGACGTTCGGGGTCGACGACCGCGCCGAGGTCACGCGCTTCCTCGACAACGACGGCAACGCCACGTTCGTCGAGTGGGTGGGCATCGAGGACCTCTACGTCGAGGGCGGCACCGGCGGCGACTGGCACGGCAACGTCGCCCTCGACCGGTGCGGCTACTGCTGGGTGTCCGGCATCGAGTCGAACCGCAACCGCGGCACCGCCGTCGGCCTCTACTCCACGTACCGGAGCGAGATCCGCGACTCCTACGTCCACTCGACGGCGTGGCCCCACCCCGGCGGGGACGGCTACCTGCTGGGCCTGCACTTCGGGGCGGCCGACAACCTCGTCGAGAACAACATCGTCGTCCTCGGCAACAAGGTGATGACGATGCGGGCCAGCGGCGGCGGCAACGTCATCGCCTACAACTACATGGACGACGCCTACGGCGGCGACTACCGCGACATCGCCGAGGTCGGGCTCAACGCCGCCCACTACACGACGCCCCACATGGAGCTGTTCGAGGGGAACCTCTCGTTCAACTTCGACGGCGACATCGGGTTCGGGAACTCGCTCGACATCACCGTGTTCCGCAACCACTTCACCGGCCTGCGGGCGGACGTCGGCGACGTCGGCCTTTCGGACGTGGCGATGCGGCGGGCCATCGGCATCCAGCGGCACCACCGCCGCTACAACTTCCTCGCCAACGTGCTCGGCCACGAGGGGCAGGAGCTCACCGGGCAGGAGAAGTTCGTCTACGAGCTGACCGACGAGCACCACCTGCTGCCCGACAGCAGCCGACCGTTCGTCGCCGCCATGTGGGCCCTCGGCTACCCGGGCGACGGGCTCGAGGACCCGATCGACCCCGAGGTCGCGGCCACCGCGATCCGGCACGGCAACTTCGACTTCGTCACCGAGGACGTGGTCTGGGCGCCCGACCTGTCCCACGAGCTGCCGCCGTCGCTGTACGCCGCGGAGAAGCCGGCGTTCTTCGGCGACGCCGAGTGGCCCTGGGTGGCGCCCGAGCGCGACGGCGGCTCGGTCGGCGAGCTGCCCGCCCACGCCCGTTTCCTGACCCTCCTGGAGTCCCAAGGTGCCCCCTGACTCCCCCGGCCCCCGGACCCCGCTCACCGCGCTCGGCCCTGTCCCGTCGCCGCGCCCCGCCGGCGATCGCCGCCATGGGGGCGCCGACCTCGGCCGCCTGGCACCCCACGACCACCGCACCCAGCTCACCCCACTC
>DATCLV010000303.1:0-4182 GCA_036563745.1 Acidimicrobiales bacterium
GATGTACACGCCGAACATCTACGGCGACGTCATCGAGTACTTCCACCGCAACATTCCCCACCGCGACCGGGTGATCCTGTCGCTGCACCCCCACAACGACCGGGGGACCGCGGTGGCCGCCGCCGAGTTCGGCGTGATGGCCGGCGCCGACCGCGTCGAGGGCACGCTGTTCGGCAACGGTGAGCGCACGGGCAACGTCGACGTCGTCACGCTGGCGCTCAACCTGTTCAGCCAGGGCGTCGACCCGAAGCTCGACATCTCCGACATCGACGCCATCCGCCGGGTGGCCGAGAACTGCAACCGGCTGCCCGTCCACCCGCGGCACCCCTACGTGGGCGACCTGGTGTACACGGCGTTCTCGGGCAGCCACCAGGACGCGATCAAGAAGGGCTTCGCCGCCCTCCACGCCGAGAAGGGCGAGGACTACGACGTCTGGGAGGTCCCGTACCTCCCGATCGACCCGAAGCACGTGGGCCGCACCTACGAGGCCGTGATCCGGGTGAACAGCCAGTCCGGCAAGGGCGGCGTCGCCTACATCATGCAGGCCGAGCACGGCTTCGACCTGCCGCGGCGGCTCCAGATCGAGTTCTCCAAGACGATCCAGGGCATCACCGAGGACACCGGCACCGAGATCACCCCGGCCGAGCTGTGGGCCACCTTCCAGGCCGAGTACCTGCCGGAGGACGCGCCGGTGAAGCTGGTGTCGCACGAGTCGGCCACCGGGGAGTCGGGTTCGACGGTGACCGCGCAGCTGATCGTCGACGGCGAGCACCGCACCGTCACCGGCCAGGGCAACGGCCCCATCGCGGCGTTCGTCAGCGGGATCCGCAACGAGCTCGGCGTCGACATCGACGTGGTCGACTACAGCGAGCACGCGGTGGGCGCCGGGTCCGACGCGGTGGCGGTCGCCTACGTGGAGACCCAGAGCGCCGAGGGCGAGGTGCGCTGGGGCATCGGCAAGCACGAGAGCATCGAGACGGCGTCGCTCCGGGCGGTCGTGAGCGCCGTCAACCGCCACCGGAAGCCCTGACCCCCGGACCCAGGTGGTGCCGGTCGCGCGGGCGGGGTCCCTGACGGCTGTGTCAGGATCCCGCCCGTGAAGATCGGTGCCTTCGTCCCCCTCGCGGGACCCAACGCCAACGCCGGCTTCCTGCGCGCCCTCGGCCCGGCCCTCGAGGAGCGCGGCTTCGAGTCGGTGTGGGTGCCCGAGCACGTCGTCCTGTTCGACGACTACGCCAGCCAGTACCCGTACGCCCCGGACGGCAAGTTCCCCGGGGGCGGCGACACGGGCCTGCTCGACCCGTTCTCGGCCCTGACCTACCTGGCGGCGGTCACCGACACGCTGCGGCTCGGCACCGGCATCTGCCTGGTCTCGCAGCGGAACCCCGTCTACACGGCCAAGCAGGTCGCCGACCTCGACGCGCTGTCGGGCGGGCGGGTCGACTTCGGGGTGGGTATCGGCTGGCTGCGGGAGGAGTTCGAGGCGCTGAACGTGCCGTTCGAGCGCCGCGGCCGGCGGGCCGACGACCACCTGGGCGTGATGAAGGCGCTGTGGACGGAGGAGGTCTCCTCCTACCAGGGCGAGCTGTACACGCTGCCCGAGGCGCGCATGTACCCGAAGCCGCACCAGCAGCCGCACCCCCCGATCCACGTGGGCGGGGAGAGCGACGCCGCGATGGCGCGGGCGGCCCGGCTCGGCCAGGGCTGGTACGGGTTCAACCGGCTGCCCGACCAGGTGCCCGAGGCGCTGGAGCGGCTCGACCGGGCCCTCGCCGCCGAGGGCCGGTCCCGGGCCGACGAGGACTTCACGGTCAGCATCTGCCCCTACTTCAACCCCGTCGACCGCGACGCCCTGGCCCGCTACGAGGAGCTGGGCGTCGACCGGGTGATCGTGGTGGTGTTCGCCCTCGACCCGGACGGCCTGCGCTCGACGCTGGACGCGATGGCGGCCTCGCTGGGGGTCCCGGCCTGAACGTCGGCGTGCCCCACACATAGCGCGCTCCGCCCGCTACGCCTACCATCGCCCCGGGGGAACCATCGACTTCGGGGGGATTCGATGAAGAGCGCACGACTCCGCCGGCTCGCCGTCCTCGGCGTGCTCGGCCTGCTCCTGCCGCTGCTGGGGTGCGAGCCCCTGCGCAACGCGCCGCCCGGGGGTGGGACGATCGTCAACGGCACCTACCGGATCGGGCCGTTCAACCTGGCCCCGCAGGGCCAGCCCGGCGACGAGTCCAACTCCGCCGGCTCCAACCTGCCCCGCCCGTCGGGGGCGTTCGGCCTGAAGACCATGGACTTCGACCTGGTCGACGCCAACGGCAACCCGATCCCGCGCGGGGACGCCCACCTGCACCACATCGTGATGATGAACCCGGCACGCCGGTCGATGTACTGCGACAACTGGCCCGAGCGGTTCGCCGGCTCGGGCAGCGAGCGCACGCCGATCCGGTTCCCGGACCCCTACGCCTACATGGTGGGGGCCAACGACCGGTGGGACGCGATCTGGCACGTCATGAACGAGTCCGACCAGCCGTTGCAGGTGTACATCCAGTACAAGGTGGGCTACCAGCCGGGCGCCACGACGCAGAACACCCGGCCGGTCACCCCGTTCTTCCTGGACGTCACCGGGTGCGGCGGATCCACCTACGACGTGCCCGGCAACGGCGGTGCCGGCAGCGTGCACACCAACACCCGCACGTGGACCGCGCCGTGGGACGGCATCGTGGTGGCGATGGGCGGGCACCTGCACGCCGGGGGCATCGACATCGCCCTGCGGAACAACCGCTCCGGCGACGAGTGCAAGATGCGGGCCCACTACGACCACCACATGGGCCACTCGCCCATGTCGATCGAGGCCTGCATCGCCCACAACCTGGTCGACCAGGGCGACACGTTCACGGTGACCTCGCGCTACGACAACTCGGCGCCGTTGCAGGACGTGATGGGCATCGTGCTGGCCTACGCCTGGCAGGGCACGCAGTAGCCCGTTCGTCGACCACGCTCGGCCCGGTCGGTCCCCTCGGGGGCGCGGCCGGGCCGCGGCGCGACGACGCCCGCTGGTGCCGGGGGCGGCACCCGGTTGTGTGCCACACTGCGCCGCTGATGCGGCGGTCCCCCTTCCTCCCGGCGGTGGCCTCGGCGCTGGTGCCGGCGCTGGTCCTCGTCGCCTGCGCCAGCCACGACGACGGCGCGCTCGCCCGCCCCGCCGGGACCGACGACGGCGGTCCGCCCCCCGGCTCGGCGTCCCCCGACGACGAGTCCTCGGAGGTCGACACCGCCGACCAGCCGACGGTCGGGGCCGACGGCGTCGGCGACCCCTACTACCCGATGCTGGGCAACGGCGGCTACGACGTCCGGCACTACGACCTCGTGCTCGACTGGCAGCCCGACGACGGCCGCCTCGACGGCGTCGTCACCATCGAGGCCACCGCCACCCAGGCGCTGTCCCGGTTCAACCTCGACTTCGGCGACCTGGAGATCACCTCGGCCGACGTCGACGGCGAGCCCGCCACCACCGAGCGGGAGGGCGACCACGAGCTGGTCGTCACCCCCGCCGAACCGCTCGACGACGGCGCCGACTTCACCGTCGAGATCGCCTACGGCGGCGAGGTCGAGCCGCAACCGGGCCTGCTGTCGGGCCTGGGCGGCTGGGTCGACGACGGCGAGGAGGTCTACGTCGCCAGCCAGCCCGACGGGGCCCACGCCTTCTACCCGGTCAACGACCACCCGTCCGACAAGGCCACCTACACCATCACGGTGACGGCCCCCGAGGACCTCGACGTGGTCGCCAACGGGGTCGAGCGCACCGGGCCCGACGGCCCCGAGGCGGCGCCCGGCTCCGGCGACGGCACGCGCACCTGGGAGTTCGAGGTCACCGAGCCGATGGCGAGCTACCTGCTCCAGGTGGTGGTGGCGAACCTGGAGTTCGAGGTCGACGAGAGCCCCGGCGGCGTCGCCATCCGGCACGCCCACGACGAGGACGTGCGCGACGAGGCCGCCGCGGCCCTGCGCGACACCGGCGAGATGATCGACTTCTTCGCCGAGCGCTTCGGGCCGTACCCGTTCCCGGTCTACGGCGGCGTCACCGTCGACGAGGACCTCGGCTTCGCCCTCGAGACCCAGACGCTGTCGATCTTCCCGGCCGGCGTGAACAGCGAGGTCGTCGCCCACGAGCTGGCCCACCAG
>DATCLV010000304.1:0-2919 GCA_036563745.1 Acidimicrobiales bacterium
AGGTGCTGGGGGTGCTCATCGGTGGCCTCCGTCAGTATTCCTAAAGGGAACAACCTAGCCGGTGAGATCGAGCTCCATGAACAGGGTGAGCGCTTCGAGGCCGGCCGACTCGACCTCCGCCCCGGCGAACGGCGGGCGGTCCCCGAAGCCGAAGCGGCGGTAGAGGGCGTGGGCGGTGGTCATGAACTGCAGGGTCTCCAGCCGCACGGTCCGGTAGCCCTCGGCCCGCGCCGCCTCCACGAGCCCGGTGAGCAGCGCCCGGCCCACGCCGAGGCCCCGGGCCGCCGGCCGGACGTACATCCGCTTGATCTCTGCGGTCGTGGCGTCGACGGGCTTGAGCACCCCGACCCCGACCGGCTCGCCGTCGCCGCCACCGCCACCGCCGTCGTCGCCGCCACCCCCACCGCCGTCGTCGTCGCCAACGTCGTCGCCGGCCCGGGTGCGGGCGAGGAGCACACGGCCCCGGGGGCCGAGAGCGCCGGGGATCTGCTGCCGGAAGTCGTCGTGGTGCTGTTCGAGGTCGGCGTCGGTGAGGGTGACGCCGGCGTCCTCGACCAGCCGCTCGGCGATCCACTCGCCGTACTCCCGGAACAGCGGCTCGATCGCCACCGGCACGTCGTCGGCCGTCGCGCGGGTGATGGTCAGGGCCTCGATGCTGTCGCCCATCGCTCCGCCTCCTCCTCGTCGTCGCCCGAACCGCGGCCGGGATCGGACCAGTGAATACTCAACTCTTGAGTATTGTCAACCAGGTGCCGCCCCGCGCGACGACCAGCACCTACGCCCTCCTCGGCCTCCTCTCGCTCCGCTCCTGGAGCGCCTACGAGCTCACCCGCCAGGCCACCCGCAGCCTCCGCTACGCCCACCCCCGCACCGAGAGCCACCTCTACGAGGAGGCCAAGCGGCTCCTCCGCCTCGGCTGGGCCAGCAGCCACGTCGAGCACCGCGGCCGGCGCCCCCGGACCGTCTACGAGATCACCGACGACGGTCGCGCCGCCCTCCGGGACTGGTTCGGCACCCCGCCCCAGCACCCCCAGCTCGACTTCGAGGCGCTGCTCCGGCTGCTCTTCGCCGACCGGACCGACGCCGCCACCCTCGACCGGACCCTCGCCGCGACCGCCGAGTGGGCGCGCCACCAGTTCGAGGACGCGGTCGAGCGCGTCCTCCGGCCCTACCTCGACGACGACGGCGGCGACGTCCCGTTCCCCGATCGCCGCCACATCGCCGCGCTGGTCGCGGTCTTCGTCGCCGAGCACCTGCACCTGGTCGAGCGGTGGAGCGAGTTCGCCCGCGGGGAGATCCGTCGCTGGCCCCGCACCGACGGCCTCGGCATGACCGACCGCAGCCGGGAGCTGCTGGAGGCCGTGGTCGACGGCCGGAACCCGTTCGACGCCGACCGCTGACAGCCCTGAAATTGCGTCGATCCGGCCGATCTCTGCGGCATTCCGGACGCAATTTGCTACGGGGGCGGTCAGGCCGACGACTGGATCGAGCGGAACAGCGACGGCGTCAGGTCGTACTGGGCGACGAACGCCTGGCGCAGGGTCTCGGCCGACGAGAACCCGCAGGCCCGGGCCACCTGCGGCAGCGGGGCGTCGGTCGACGCCAGCATCCGGGCCGCCATCTCCAGCCGCACCCGCCGCACGAACTGGCCCGGCGGCACCCCGACCTGCTCCCGGAACAGGCGGGTGAGCTGCCGCACGCTCACCCCCGCGTCGGCGGCCAGCACCGAGGTGCGGAGGTCGGCGTCGGGGTGGGCGGTGACGTGCTCGACGACCCGTCGCACCAGCTGGTCCTGGGGGTGCGGCGTCGCGGTGAACACGCTCATCTGCGCCTGGTTGCCGGGCCGCTTGAGGTAGGTGACCATCCCGAGCGCCACCCAGCGGGCCATCTCCGGCCCGTGGTCCTCCTCGATGAACGCCAGCGTGAGGTCGAGCGACGCGGTGACCCCGCCCGAGGTGGCCACGTTCCCGTCGCGGACGTAGACGGGCGCCGCGTCGACCCGCACCTGCGGGTACCGCTCGGCCAGGCCGGGCGCGTAGAGCCAGTGGGTGGTGGCCGGCCGCCCGTCGAGCACCCCGGCGGCGGCCAGCACCGACGTGCCCGTGCACACCGACGCCACCCGCCGCGCCCGCCGGGCCAGCCGCCGGACGTGCGCCACCAGCCGCGGGTCGGTCGCCGCCCGCTCGTGGCCCGTCCCGCCGGCCACGATCAGCGTGTCGACGACGTCCGGCACCTCCTCGATGCAGCCCTCGGCGCGCAGCTCCAGGCCCGAGTCGCAGCGGACGCTCCGGCCGCCGACGGTCACCAGCTGGGTCCGGTAGGGCGGGTCGGCGCCCAGCCGGTTGGCGAGCGCGAACCCGGACGTCACGCAGGCGACGTCGACGAGCTCGGCGCCGTCGAAGGACACGACCGGGACGTGGCGGGGGCGCACGACCCGACCCTAGGGGCAACCACCCTGCAGGAGGTCGGACAGGTTTCCCAGTGATTCGGACACAGTCGCTGCCGGCGCCCTCGAAGCCTCCACGTCGGGGCCAGTCTCGGTTGCCATGCCGACGCCCCTCGCGGACCGGTTCCCGACCTCGGTCCACGGTCTCCCCGCCGCCCGTCCCCCGGAGATCGTCGAGCTGGCCGACGGTGACGAGTACGAGCTGCGCATCACACCCGTGGCAAAGCGGGTGGGCGACGCCACCGTGCGGATGCTGGCCTACAACGGCTCGATCCCCGGCCCAACGCTGCGGGTGCCCGAGGGGGCGACGATCACCGTCCACGTCGAGAACCAGGGCGACCTGCCGACGACCGTCCACTGGCACGGGCTGCGGCTCGACAACCGCTACGACGGCACCGCGGCGACCCAACGGCCGATCGGCATCGGCGAGCGCTCCACGGTCCGGGTCCACGCGCCCGACCCCGGGCTGTACT
>DATCLV010000328.1:0-3389 GCA_036563745.1 Acidimicrobiales bacterium
GACCTCTACTGGGACGACCTCATGCTGCAGGCCGCGCCCACCGGCGGCCGGTTCATCTCCACCGAGCGGGTGGTGCCGACCGAGGACCTGGCGTCGCAGGGCTGCCTCCACCAGCTGCGGATCAGCCGGATGATGGTCGACGGCGTCGTCGAGGCGCCCAACGGCGCCCACTTCACCAGCTGCGCCCCCGACTACGGGCGCGACGAGGAGTTCCAGCGGGCGTACGCGGCCTCGGCGGCGTCGCCCGAGGCGTGGGACGCGTTCCGGGCCGAGTGGCTCGACCTGTCCGAGGCCGACTACCAGCGGAAGGTGGCCGCGTCATGAGCGACACGACCGGGGTCGAGGTGACCCGGGCCGAGGTGTGCATCGTCGCCCTCGCCGAGCTGTTCCGGGGCGACGGCGAGATCCTCGCCAACCCGATCGGGCTGCTGCCGGTGCTGGGCGGGCGGCTGGCCCGGGCCACGTTCGAGCCGCTGCTGTGCTGCACCGACGGCGAGGCGCGCCTGGTCGCCGACGACGTCACGTTCCCCGGGCCCGAGTCGCCCGGCGGGCTGACCAGCGGCGAGGGGAAGACCGTCGAGTACTGGAACCCGTACCGGTCGATGTTCGACTGGGTGTGGTCCGGCCGGCGGCACGTCGTGATGGGCGCCACCCAGATCGACCGCTACGGCAACCAGAACTTCGCCGCCATCGGCGACCACCGGCGGCCCAAGGTCCAGCTGCTCGGCTACCGGGGTGCGCCCGGCAACACGCTCAACTGCACCACGTCGTACTGGGTGCCCAAGCACGGGCCGCGGGTGTTCGTCGAGCAGGTCGACACGGTGACCGGCGTGGGCTGGGACCGGGCGGCGGCGCTGGGGCTCGGCCCCGACGGCCCGGCCCGGTACTTCGAGGTGCGGCGGGTGGTGTCGAACCTGGGGACGTTCGACTTCGCCACGCCCGACCACCGGATGCGGCTGCGGTCGGTGCACCCGGGCGTCACCGTCGACGAGGTGGTGGCGGCCACCGGGTTCGAGCTGGTGGTGCCCGACGAGGTCCCCGAGTCGCGGCTCCCCACGCCGGAGGAGCTGGAGCTCATCCGCGAGGTGCTCGACCCCGACGACCTCCGCGCCAAGGAGGTCCCGGGGTAGTCCCTACGTGATTCGCCCGGGCCCGGCACCTGCGGGGTGGCGGGCCCGTCGCGCACCAGGTCCGCCTGCCGCTCCGCGCGCGGGGCGGAGCGTAGGTCGCTTGCGGCGCCGGTGGGGGTCACCAGTAATCTGACGGAGTGTCAGATTTGGGTGCGGGCAGGTTCGGCGAGCTGGTCGGGTGCCGGTACCCGATCGTGCAGACCGGCATGGGCTGGGTGTCCGGGGCCTCGCTGACCGCCGCCACCAGCGACGCCGGCGGGTTCGGCATCCTCGCCGCCGTCACCATGACCGTCGAGCAGCTCGACGAGGCCATCGCCACGGTGCAGGAGCGCACGTCGGCGCCCTTCGGCGTCAACCTCCGGCCCGACCAGCCCGACCTCGACACCCGCATCGCCCGCTGCGTCGAGGCCGGCGTGCGGCTGGTCAGCTTCGCCGGCGCCCCCACCCCGCCCGTGATCGACCGCCTCCACGACGCCGGCATCCTCGTGATGCCCACGGTCGGGGCCCGCCGCCACGCCGAGAAGATGCTGGCGGCCGGAGTCGACGCCGTCATCGCCCAGGGCGGCGAGGGCGGCGGCCACACGGGCCCGGTGCCCACGTCGCTGCTGCTGCCGGCGGTCGTCGACGCCGTCGGCGGGGAGATCCCCGTGCTGGGCGCGGGCGGCTTCCACGACGGGCGGGGCCTCGTCGCCGCGTTGGCCTGGGGCGCCGACGGCATCGCCATGGGCACCCGGTTCCTGCTCACCCGGGAGTCGCGGGTCCCCGAGGAGATCAAGGGGCGCTACCTCGACACACCCGTCACCGGGACCGTGGTGACCACTGCCCTCGACGGCATGCCCCAGCGGGTGGTGCGCACCGAGCTCGTCGACCGCCTCGAGCGCTCGAACCCGGTGGCCCGCCTCGCCGGCGCCGCCCGCGCCGCGCTGCGGTTCCGCAAGGTCACCGGCACCCCGCTGCGCGACCTGGTGCGGGAGGGCCTGGCGATGCGACGTCACCAGGACCTCACCTGGTCGCAGGTGGCGATGGCCGCCAACGCCCCGATGCTCATCAAGGCGGCGCTCGTCGACGGGCGCCCCGAGGTCGGCGTCCTGCCCACCGGGCAGGTGGTCGGCACCATCGACGAGATCCCCACAGTCGCCGACCTCCTCGACCGGATCGTCACGGAGGCGGCCGCGACCCTCGCCCGCCTGGCGAGCCACTCGACGCATCCGACGCACCCCGAACCCGCCACCGCCAGGGAGGACGGCTGATGGACCTCACGTGGTCGCCCGCCGAGGAGGCCTTCCGGGCCGAGGCCCGGGCCTGGCTGGAGACCAACCTCGCCGAGTGGAAGGCGTCGCTGCCCGGCGGCGAGCCCCTGTCGGGCGACACCCGCGAGGGCTTCGCCCAGCACCTCGTCTGGGAGAAGGCGCTGTACGAGGGCCGCTGGGCGGCCGTGTCGTGGCCCGAGGAGCACGGCGGCCGCGGCGCCTCGCTGTGGGAGTGGCTGATCTTCGAGGAGGAGTACTACCGGGCCGGCGGCCCGCCCCGGGTCACGCAGAACGGCATCTTCCTGCTGGCTCCCACGGTGTTCGAGTTCGGCAACGCCGAGCAGCAGGCCCACATCCTCCCCCGGATGGCGGCGGCCGACGACCTGTGGTGCCAGGGCTGGTCCGAGCCCAACGCCGGCAGCGACCTCGCCGGCCTCCGGGCCAAGGCCACCCGGGTCGACGGCGGCTGGCGGCTCGACGGCCAGAAGACCTGGACCACCCGTGGCGCCTTCTGCACCCACCTCTTCGGGCTGTTCCGCACCGACCCCGGGTCCGAGCGGCACCGGGGCCTGTCGTACCTGCTGGTCCCGCTCGACACCCCGGGCGTGACCGTGCGGGGCTTCGGGCGCCTCGACGGCGACGAGGGGTTCGCCGAGGTGTTCTTCGACGGCGCGTTCCTCGCCGACGACGCCCTCCCCGGCGGCGTCGTCCTGGGCGAGGTCGGGCAGGGCTGGTCGGTGGCGATGGCCACCACCGGCTCCGAGCGGGGCCTGACCCTCCGGTCGCCGGGCCGGTTCCTGGCGACGGCGGCCCGGCTCATCGAGCTGTATCGCGCCGATCCCCAGCCGCGGCTGCGGGAGCGGCTCGTCGAGGCCTGGATGCGGGCCGAGGCCTACGGCCTGTTCACGCTCGAGACGGTCACCCGGCTCTCCGCCGGTGCGACGATGGGCGCCGACAGCTCGATCAACAAGATCTGGTGGTCGGAGCTCGACTGCGACCTCCACGAGCT
>DATCLV010000330.1:0-1549 GCA_036563745.1 Acidimicrobiales bacterium
ACCATCAACACCGCCCCCGAACGCCCCCCCGAGACCCTCGCGTTCGAACAGCAGCTTCGCGACCGGTACCCCGCCCGCCGGCGCCCCGCCCACACCCGCCGTGACCACGCCACCGAGATCGCCCGCCGCTGGCGACCCGACCTCGACCCCGACTCCGACGACGCCCGCGAGCTGATCGACGCCATCGAACACCAGCTCGACCACACCACGCCCCCGGAGCCCGACCCGACCCCGGCCGCACCACCGCCCGTCTGGACGCTCAAGTCCGGCGCGCTCCCACTCGACGACACGCCCCCCACGATGAGCACGCTCATGGACCGCTGGCTCCGCCACGCGCCCCGCCTACCCCGCAACAGCGAACTGCACCTCACCGTCGAGAACGGCGTCGTCACCGGGAGCGTGCTCGTATGACCCTCTGGCGTCGCACCCAACCAGCCCCCCCACCGGCCCCGGCCGGGCAGGGACTCGCCAGCGTGCTCGACCAGGCCACCGAACGAGCCCGTGCCCTCATCAACGAACTCGTTACCGCCGAACCCGCCGTCGCCGCGCTCGCCCGCCTCGCCGCCCAGGTAGAACACGAGCACGGCCCCCAACCCGACCCCGACCACCTCGCCGACCTGCTCACCCGAGCTGACCGGGCACGCTGGGACACCTGGACAGACCAGGCCCGCCCCGCCTTCCACCTGCTCGCCACCCTCAACGACACCATCCCCACCAACACCACGGAGGCATGACCGATGACCATCCCCGCGCTCACCCGCCTCGCCGAGCACCCCGCCGCGCCGAGCTGGCACCGCAACGAACTCGGCCCCCTCCTTGAGGTCCCCGCCCTCCCCGACCCCATCCGCCAGCTCATCACCCAGCACACCCGCGCCTACGCCGCCTGGGTCGACGCCCGTCACGCCCTCGCCGACGCCGACGCCGACCTGCGAACCGCCCGCGAGCAGGACACCACGACCGCCGCCGCGGCGGTCGCCGCCGGCAAGCCCCTCCCCGCCCCCAGCACGGCCGTCAAGACCGCCGAGCAGCGCCTCGACCACGCCCGCCGCGCCGAGCAGATCCACGCCCAAGCCGTCGCCCAGGTCGAACGCGAGATCATCCGCGCCGTCACCGAGCACGCCCCCACCTGGACACGCGCGCTCACCCAGCACGAGCACGCCCTCGGCGAGCAGCTCACCGCAACCGCTGCCCAGCTCGCCGACCTGCTCCGCCAGCGCGCCCTCGTGCGCAACGCCCGCGCGCTCCTCCACGACCCCCGCCGGATCAAGTCGTGGCACAACCTCGCCAACACCTACGTCGAGGATCTCGCAGCGCAGCGCGTCCGCGAGATCCTCCAGCTCGCCGAGACCGGCGACCCAGCCGTCTTCCACGCGATCCAACCCGCCAGCCCACCACCGGAGCCCGCCGCATGACCATGCCCCCTGGGGGATGACCCCCCCTCGGGCAGCCTGGCACCCGGGACGGCATAGCGCCTGCCAGGCGGGACAGGACACAGCGTTTTCTAGGAGCGAACCAGACAGAAGGGAAGGGAGTGGTTGTGGTGCCGAGG
>DATCLV010000339.1:0-13278 GCA_036563745.1 Acidimicrobiales bacterium
TGGTAGAGCAGGGCGACGGGCGGGCCGCCGATCGACGTCGCCGTCCCGAACGTGCCCGACACGGCGCCGGCCGCGAGCTTGCTGGCCCGCGTGAACGGGAGCCGGGTGGCGGCGGCGCTCACGACCACGGCCACCAGCACCACCAGCCCGGTGAGCACCGACAGCTGGTCGAGCGCGACCGCGGTGACGATCCACGTCCCGGCCAGCACGCCCGGCACCCGGCCCAGCGTGAGCCAGCCGACGTCCGACCAGACGACGCCGTGGCGCTCCCGGCCGATCATCTCCAGCTGGAGGGGCAGCGGCAGCAGGATCATCGTCCCGGGGAGGGCGGCGGGGGCGACGGCGGCCAGCAGCGGCACGGCGATGAGGTTGGCGCCGAAGCCCACGGCTCCCTGGGCCAGCGCGCCCAGCGCCACGCCCACCGAGACGACCAGGTACTCGCCCAGCGACAGATCGATGCCCACCGAGGGCGTGACGGTAGCGGCGCGGGGCGCGCCCGCCACCGGGATTATCCGGGCCGGCCCGGTCGACCCGGCCGACCGGGCGGACGGGGTGGCCGAGCGCCTACCCGGCGGTGCGGGCGGCGAGCGACGACCAGTAGCGGCCCTCGACCATCGCGTCGATCGTGGCCCGGTGCATCACCAGCTCCTCGTGGTCCTCCGGGGCGGGGCGCTCGCCGTAGTGGACCGACCGGCCGGTGGCCCGGATCATGATCGACCCGTGGCGCACGGCCGCGTAGGTGAGGAACCAGTCGAGGTCGCGGGGCTCGTGGCCGGTGCGCTCGGCGTACTGGTGGGCGACCTCGTCGCGGTCGAGGAAGCCGGGGATGCCGCCCATGCCGAGCTCGACGGCGATGTCGTCGAGGAACCGGTGGAGGAACACGAACCACGCCAGGTCCAGCTCGCGGGGCGCGAGCGCCGCCATCTCCCAGTCGAACACGGCGACCGGCTCGAAGTCGCGGTACATCATGTTGCCGATCCGGGCGTCGCCCCAGCTCAGCACCGCCGGGGCGGCCTCGGCGTGGACCGGCCAGTGGTCCTCCAGCCAGGCGAAGGCCCGGTCGAGCACCGGGTAGCGCAGCTCGCCGCGCACCCAGTCGTAGTACGCCTTCTCGGCCTCGAAGTGGCGCCGCAGCGGTGACCCCTCGCCCTCGGGGGCGAGGAAGGCCAGCTCCTCGGGCGTGGCCTCGAGGCCGTGGATGGCGGCCAGCACGTCGACCGACGACGCCTGCAGCCGTGCCCGCTCCTCGGGGGTGGCGTCGCTGACCCAGCTGCCGGCGAAGGGGTAGGGCATCACGTCCGGGGGCACCTGGCCGTCGACGCGGTCCATCACGAAGAAGGGCGCGCCCAGCGGGCCCTCGTCGGGCTCGTGCCAGTGGACGGTGGGCACGGGCGCGGCGGTGCGCTCGCCGACCAGCCGCATCACCTGCACCTGCCGGCCGAGGTCGTAGGTGGGGAAGATCGGGAACGACGCCGGGTCGGGGCGGAGCCGGGCGGCGAAGCGCCGGCGCTCGCCGCCCCAGGACGCGTCGAACAGCATGGTCTCGCTGGAGACGCCGTTGGTCGAGGGCCGGTCGACGGCGTCGACGGCCACGTCGTCGCCCACCCCGTCGCGCCCCGCCAGCCAGGCGGTGAGCCGGGCGGCCAGCTCGTCGTCGTCCCGCCGGGACAGGGTGAGGTAGTCGTTGGTGTCGTCGTCGGCCACTGGTCCCCCCTGGTCCACCGCTGCTGACGCACCCGCAGCGTAGCCGTCGGTTTCTGACGGGGCGTCAGGTTCTGGCAGCATGGGGCATGGCCAGGTTGTGTGAAGGCAGGGTCGTCGTCGTGACCGGGGCCGGCCGGGGCATCGGCCGGGCGCACGCCCTCGAGTTCGCCCGCCAGGGCGCCCGGGTCGTGGTCAACGACGTGGGGGCCGAGCTCGACGGCACCGGCGGGTCGCTCTCGCCGGCGCAGCAGGTCGTCGCCGACATCGAGGCGATGGGCGGCGAAGCCGTCGTCAACGGCGACGACGTGGCCGACTGGACGGGCGCCAAGCGGCTGGTCGACACCGCCGTCGAGGCGTTCGGCCGCCTCGACGTGGTGGTGAACAACGCCGGCGTCGTGCGCGACCGCATGTTCGCCAACGCGGAGGAGCACGAGTTCGACGCCGTCGTCCGGGTGCACCTGAAGGGCCACTTCGCGGTGGCCCGCCACGCGGCCGCCCACTGGCGCGACCGGGCGAAGTCGACGGGCGAGCCGGTCGACGCCCGCATCGTCAACACGTCGTCGGGCGCCGGCCTGCTCGGCTCGGTCGGCCAGTCCGTCTACAGCGCCGCCAAGGGCGCCATCGCGTCGCTCACCCTCGTGCAGGCGGCCGAGCTGGGCCGCTACGGCGTCACCGCCAACGCCATCGCCCCCTCGGCCCGCACCCGCATGACCGAGAAGGTCTTCGCCGACACCATGGCCGCTCCCGACGACCCGGGCACCTTCGACGCCATGGCACCGGAGAACGTGTCGCCGCTGGTCGTGTGGCTCGGCTCGACCGAATCGGCGGGCGTGACCGGCCGGATGTTCGAGGTGGAGGGCGGCAAGCTCGGCGTGTTCGACGGCTGGCAGCACGGCGAGATCGTCGACAAGGGCGCCCGCTGGGACCCCGAGGAGCTGGGCCCGGTGGTCGAGTCGCTCCTCGCCAAGGCCCCGCCGCCCGCCCCGGTCTACGGCGCCTGAGCGGCGCCCGACCCCCGCCGGACCCCGGCCTGGGAACGGGGAGCGCCCCCGCCGGTCGGGAGGGAGGACCGACCGGCAGGGGCGCCGACGCACCGGCCGTGGGGGACGGGGAGCGGGCGGCCGGTGCGACGGGGACGGGGCGGCACCCGGGGCGCCGGCGCGCCCCGGGCCGACGGGCGGGCGGTCCGAGCCGGGCTACTCGGCGCGCACCGCCTCGGCGGGCGCCAGCCGGCTGGCCCGGACCGCCGGGTAGAGGCCGGCGACGGCCCCGACCGCCAGCGAGGCGAGCACCCCGCCCAGCAGGGCCGCCTCGGGCACCGAGAACATCCAGTCCTGCGACCGGGCGTAGCCGGCGGTGATCGCCGCGCCCAGCGCCACCCCGGTGGCGCCGCCCAGCCCGGCGAGCAGCATCGACTCCACCAGGAACTGCAGCCGGATGTGCCGGCGGGTGGCGCCCAGCGCCCGGCGGACCCCGATCTCGGCCCGCCGCTCCAGCACCGAGATCACCATCACGTTGGCGATCCCGACGCCGCCCACCAGCAGGGCCACCGCCCCGAGGCCGAGCAGCAGCGCGGTCAGCGCCTCGTCGGCCTGGGCCCGGGCCTCCAGGGCGTCGCTGGGGCGGGTGACAGCGACCTCGCTGGGCTCCTCCGGGTTGGCGGTGTCGGGCAGCACGTCCCACACGGCCTCGGTGTGCTCGGGGTCGGTCCGGACCCGCACGGTGGACGGGGCCTCGTCGATGTCGAACCGCTCCTGCGCCACCTCGTAGCCGATCAGCGCCGAGCGGTCGATGTCCGGGGCCAGCGGCGCCGGCTCCAGGATGCCGATCACCCGGAACCACGAACCGGAGATGAACACCGCCGGGTCGCCGTCCAGGTCCACGATGCCCAGCCGCTCGGCTGCCACCGACCCCAGCACGACGCTCGGGTAGGCGGCGGTGGCGGCGTTCAGGAACGTGCCCTCGGCCAGCGTGGCGTCGAGCGTGTCGAGGAGGGTGGGCTCGGTGGCGATCACGGCGATGCCGCCGGTCTCCTCCTCGGGGATCAGGTCGGTGCGGCGCACGGTGGCGTCGCCGACCTGCCGGGTCGCCGACGCCGACTCGACCGCCGGGATCCGCCGGATCATCTCCGGGGCGGCCACCGGCAGCTCCGACTCCTCGCCGAACATGTCGTTGCCCGCCTGGACCTGCAGGAGGTTGGTGCCGAGAGCGTCGATCTCGGCGAGGAGGTCGGCCCTGCTGGAGGCCGAGATCCCCACCACCGCCACCATCGCGGCGATGCCGATGGTGATGCCCACGGCGGTCAGCAGGGTCCGCAGCCGCTTCGACCGGAGCCCGACCAGGCCCTGGCCGACGATGTCGCGGGGTCGCAGCCGGGTGGGCGCCAGGACCTTCGCCGGCAGGGTCGCCGCCGACCCGGCCTTCGCCCCGGCCCCCGACCCCGTCCCGGTCGCGGCCGCGGCGTCGGCGTCGCCGTCGGCTGAGGACGCGGCCGGCGGGGTGGGCCCGGTGGACGGGGACGGGGTCGTCGATGTCGACGTCATGCCGCGACCTCCCGGCGCCGGTCCGACTCCACCCGCCCGTCCCGCAGCGCCACCACCCGGGGGGCGTGGGCGGCGACCGTCGGGTCGTGGGTGATCAGGACGATCGTCGTGCCGGCCCGGTGGAGGTCCCCGAACACGTCGAGGATCTCCCGGCCGGTGGCGGTGTCGAGGTTGCCGGTGGGCTCGTCGGCCAGCACGATCGCCGGCTCGCCGACGATGGCCCGGGCGATCGCCACCCGCTGCTGCTCGCCGCCCGACATCTGCGGCGGCCGGTGCGAGGCCCGGTGCCCGAGCCCCACCCGCTCCAGGGCCCGCACCGCCCGGGCGCGGCGCTCCCGGCCCGGGACGCCCCGGTAGAGGAGGCCGGTCGCCACGTTGTCGGCGGCGGTGAGCCCCGGCAGCAGGTGGAACCGCTGGAACACGAAGCCGATGCGGCGGGCCCGCAGCGCCGACAGGCGGCGGTCGTCGAGGCGGCTGAGATCGGCCCCGGCGACCCGCACCGTCCCCCGGCTGGGTCGGTCGAGCGCCCCGATCAGGTGCAGGAGCGTCGACTTGCCCGAGCCGGACGGCCCGACGATCGCCACCATCTCGCCGGTGACCACGTCGAGGCTGACCCCGTCGAGAGCCCGGACCGGCGGTGACCCGGGGTACTCCTTCACCGCGTCGCGCAGCTGGAGCACAGGGGTGGGAGGGGACGAACCGGCCTCCCACCCCCGGCGATCGGTGCCCGCGGCGCGGGCGGCGACGGTCATCCCGGCACCACCACCGTGTCGCCCTCGGCGAGGTCGCCCGTGACCTCGACCCAGCCGTCGGCGAACGCCCCGGTCTCGACGGCCACCAGCTCGGTGGTGCCGTCGTCGGCGACGCGCTCGACCGCGTAGCCGCCCTCGGCCAGCGCCAGCAGGGCGTCGACGGGGACGGCCAGCACGTCGGTGGCGGCGCTGGTCGTGAGGAGCACGGCGACCGGCGCCGAGTCGAGCGTGCCCGCCTGCGACGGGTCGTCGAGCGCCACGGTCACCTCGATGGTGGGCGTCCCCGGGTTGAGGGGGTCGCCGTCGTCGGGGTTGGTGGCGACGGTCCCGACGGCGGCGATCCTCCCGGAGACCACGGTGCCGCCCGGCAGCTCGATCTCCACGGCCTGGTCCTTGGCGACCAGGCTCTGCTTGGTCGCCTCCAGGTCGATCGTCACCTGGCGGTCGGGGCTGGTCACCTGGAGCACGGGCCCGGAGGCCGGGCCGCCCACGGCGACGGGGTGGTCGGCCACCCGGACCGCGCCGGGGAGCATGATCACGTCGCCCGGCGCCAGGGTGCCGGTCTCCTCGCGGCCCTGCGACTCCTGCCACTCCTTGACGGCGGCGGTCGTGGCCGAGGTCCAGTTCTGGTCGACGGTGAGCTCGTCGGTGGTCACGATGCCGAGGGCGACCAGGTTCTCCTCCACCTGCTGGATGTCGATGCCGTCCTCGGCGCCGGCGTCGAGGGTGCGCCACAGCGGCCGGTCGCCGAACCACAGCTGCACCCAGCGGCCGTCGACCTCGACGAGGCCCTGGCCCCGGTCGACCACGGTGCCCAGGTCGGGCAGGGCGGTGATCGTGCCCTGCCCGTTGAGCGTGACGTCGAGGGGATCGCCGAAGCCGAGCGTGCCGCTCAGCTCCTCGTGCTCCTCGAGGTCGCGGGTGGTCACCTCGGCGGTGGCGCCGACGCCGGAGCGGTCGCTCCCGTCACCGTCCCGGGCCTCGGCCGGGTCGCCGTCGATGCTGCGGACGGCCACGACCGCGCCCCCGGCGACCAGGGCGAACGACGCCAGGCCACTGGCGATCGCCCAGCGGCGGGGGTTCCGGTCGGCGCTCACCCGTCACCCCCGCCGGCGATCGCCGGCCCGGCGCCGCCGCGCTCGATGCCGAGCTCCTCGTGGCAGGCCTCGAGGTCGTCCTGGTGCTCCTCCTGGTTCTCGGGCGTGGGCGCCCGGCCGCCGGTCTCGTCGCCGGGCTCGACCCGGACCCGGACCTCGCCGTTCTCGCCCACCTCGGGGTCGGGCATGTTCCAGCCCTTGTCGCGCATGCACTCGGAGACCGCGACCATCTCGTCCTGCAGCTCCGCCTGCTCCTCGGGGGTGAGCTGGATGTCCGGGCGGACGTCGTCCATGATCGGGCTGCACGCCTCGTCGGCCGCCTCCATCTCGTCGCGGGACGGGCCGTCGCCCTCGTCGAACCGGCCGCCGATCTGCACGCCGGGGCCGCCGTCGTCGAACTGGGGGTCGGGCATGTCGACGCCGTGGTCCCGCATGCACTGGGCGTACTCGAGCATGGCGTCCTGCAACTCGCTGTTGTCGACGCGACCGCCGCCGCCCCCGCCCCGGGACTCCTCGCTCCCGTCGTCGCCGTCGCCGCCGTCGATGGTGGCGACGCCGTCGGTGCCGTCGTCGTCCCCGTCGCCGCCGGTGAGGCCGACGAAGCCGACCACGGCCACGACCGCGACCAGGCCGACGGCGGCGAGCAGGCGCCGGGGCGTGAGGGCCCGACCCGCCGGGGGGTCCTCGACGTCGGCGAGCGGGGGCAGGTCGTCGGCCGTTGGCGGCGACGCGGTCGGGGGGAGGGGCGGCGACGCCGGGGGCGTCGATCCCGTCGCCGGCGTCGTGGGTCGCGTCGGCGGCGTCCCGGGTGGGGTGCCGCCGGGCTGGGCCGGTGCGTCCGGCCGATCCGGTGTCTCGTCCATGGCGGCGCACTGTGCGGGCCCCGGCCTGAGAGGCCGCTGAGACGACCTGAGACCGCTCTCAGCTCGTGGCGTGGCGTCGGCCGCGCCGCAGGCCACACTCGGTGTCCGTGCGAGTCCTGCTGGTCGACGACGAGGTGCACCTGGCCGAGTCGATCCGGCGCGGGCTGACCGCCGAGGGCTTCACGGTCGAGCTGGCCCACGACGGGCTCGACGGGCTCTGGTACGCCCGCGAGCGGAGCTACGGCGCCATCGTGCTCGACATCCTGCTGCCGGGCATGAACGGCTACCAGGTGTGCCGCACGCTGCGGGCCGAGGGCAACTGGACGCCGATCCTCATGCTCACCGCCAAGGACGGCGAGTACGACGAGGCCGAGGCCCTCGACACCGGCGCCGACGACTTCCTGTCGAAGCCGTTCTCGTTCGTGGTGCTGGTGGCCCGGCTGCGCGCCCTGGCCCGGCGCGGCGCCAGCCCTCGACCGGCGGTGCTGTCGGCCGGCGACCTGGTCTACGACCCCCTCACCCGCCGCTGCCACCGGGGCGACACGCCCATCTCGCTGACGCCCCGCGAGCTGGCGCTGCTGGAGGCGCTGCTGGCGACGCCCGGGGCGGTGGTGGCCAAGCGCGACCTGCTGCGCCAGGTGTGGGGCGACGACTTCACCGGCGACGCCAACGTCGTCGAGGTCTACATCCGGTACCTGCGGCGGAAGATCGACGAGCCCTTCGGCCGCCACTCGCTGCGGACCGTGCGGGGCCACGGCTACCAGCTGATCGACGACGCCGGCGTCGGTGCGTCGCCGCCGGTGCCGCAGCCCGGGTCGGGGTCGGGCGCCGCGGGCCCGGCCCCAGGGTCGACGTCGGGGGCGACCGGGCGTGGCTGACGGGGCGCCGGGTCGGCGCCGGCTCACGTCGTCGGTCCGGGTGCGGATCACCCTGGCCGCTGCGCTGGTCACCGGCGCCGCCGTCGCCCTCACCGGCTGGCTCCTGCTCCGCGCCGTCGAGGACACCCAGACCGGCCGCATCAACGACGAGGTGCGGGCCCGGGTCGCCACGGTCGTCGAGCGCCTCGAGGACGGCGCCCCCTGGCGGGAGGCGGTCGTCGACGTCGTCCCGGTCGTCATCACCGACGAGGACGGCGACGTGATCGGCACCAACCCGGTGACGATCGAGGGCCCCGGCGGGGAGCTCTACCAGGTGCCCCTGACCAGCGGCACCGGTGCCGGTGGGGGAGGCACGGTCACCGGCGGCACGCCGTCGCGGGCGACCGCCGACAGCTTCGGCGCCGGCACCGTGGCACCGGGGTTCGGGGACGTGCGCACCGCACCGGGCGACGGCCCGCCCAACGTCGTGATCCGGACCGACGGCGAGCAGACCGAGGTCGAGTACGTGCACGAGGAGGTCGAGACCGAGCGCTACGGGCCGGTGCGGGTCACGGCGCTGGCGCCGGTCGACGAGGTGCGGCGCAGCGTCGAGGCCGTGGCCGACGGCCTGTGGCGGCTGCTGCCCGCCCTGGTCGGGGTGGTGGCGGCGGCGTCGTGGTGGCTGGCGGGGCGGGCGCTGCGGCCGGTGGAGGCGATCCGGGCCGAGGCCGAGGCGATCGGCGGCGACACCATCGACCGCCGCCTGCCCGAGCCCCCCGGCGACGACGAGATCGCCCGCCTGGCCCGCACGATGAACGACATGCTGGGCCGCCTGGAGGACTCGGCCCAGCGGCAGCGGCAGTTCGTGTCGGACGCGTCCCACGAGCTGCGTAGCCCGGTGGCCGCCATCCGCACCGACCTGGAGGTGGCGCTCCACGAGGGCGACCGGGCCGACTGGCCCACCGTCGCCCGGGCCGTCCTGGCCGAGGAGTCGCGGCTGGAGCGCCTGCTCGGCGACCTGCTCGTGCTGGCCAGCGACGACGAGGCCGCGTCGCTCGGGCCCCGGGCCGAACCGGTCGACCTCGCCGACCTGGCCGCCGAGGAGGCCGGCCGGGGGCGCCGGGTGCCGGTCCGGTTCGACCGGCCCGCCGACGCGGGCGGCGACGCCTACGTGGTGCTCGGCGTGGCGTCCCGGTTGGAGCGGGCGCTGGCCAACCTGGTCGACAACGCCGCCCGCCACGCCGACTCGACCGTCAGGCTGTCGGTGGCCCGGCGGGGCGACCGGGTGCGGCTGGTGGTCGACGACGACGGCCCCGGCGTCCCCGCCATCGACCGCGAGCGGATCTTCGAGCGGTTCGCCCGCCTCGACGCCAGCCGGGCGCGCGACCGCGGCGGCGCCGGTCTGGGCCTCGCCGTCGTCCGGTCGATCGCCACCCGGCACGGGGGCTACGTGTGGGCCGACGCCGGCCCGTTGGGTGGGGCGCGGTTCACCATCGAGCTCCCCGCCCCTCCCCCTTCCAAATTGCGTTGATCAGACCGCTCTATGCGGCCTGATCAACGCAATTTGGGACGGGCTACTCGCAGGCGACGCCGTCGTGGTCGCGGTCGAGGTCGGGGTTGTAACCGGGCTCGCCCGACCGCAGCGGCGTCGCGCCCGCCGCCCGGGCGTCGTCGCAGCTCGTGTAGCGCACGTTGGCGATCGGCGTCTCGGCCGACGGGCCCGGGTCGGCGACCGCCGGTGCCACGGGCGCGGTCGTCGGCGGCAGCGTCGGGTGCGCGGCCGTGGTCGGCGGGGGTGGCGTCGTGTCCTGCGTGATCACCGCCTCGTGCGTCCCCCGGTCGGCGTCGGTCACGACCCCGGTGACGGCCATCAGCGCCAGGACCGTCGCCGCCGGCACCGCCACCCAGGCCCACCGCGGCGACGACCGCACGCCGTCGGCCAGGCCCTCCAGCCGTCCCCGGGTCACCCGGTGCTCGGGCGCCGGAGGGGCCAGGTGCGCCGGTCCCCGCTCGGGTGGCGGTGCGGGCGCGGGTGTGGGGTTCGGTTCCGAGAGCGCCGTCCGTGCCGCCACGGCCCGGTGCTCGCCGGACCGCAGCTGCGCGACGACCTGCTCGGGCGTCGGCTCCCGGTACGCGCCGCCCCGCCGCCGCTCCAGGGACGCGTCCCCGTACGGCGACCGGAACGCCTTCGCCACCGAACCGTCCGGGCCGTGCGGTCGGCGTGCGCCGTTCCGCCCGTTCGACCCGTTCGACCCGTTCGGCCTGCGCCGCTCGATCGGGATGCGTCCCGTCGCCGCCGGCTCGGTCCACGCCGTCGCCGCCCGCCCGGGCGGTCGCCCGTCGAGGTAGGGCCGAGGCTCCAACGTGTCGGGCCCGGGCCCGTGACCTCCTGCTCCCTTCACCAACGGGGCCGGTGGGTACCAGCGCCCGTCGCTCGCCTGCCGCCAACCCTCGGGTGGTGGCCCCATCCGCAACTTGCCGGCACCGTCGTACCACGGTGCGCCGCCCGGCTCGTCCATGTTCCACCTCACCTGTCCGCCGTGAGGTGACCGAGGGTAGCTGCTGGTGCCTTCCCCTCGCTCGGAGAAGGAAGGCACCAGCCTTAATGTCGCCGCGCTCGTGCGGTCGAGGTCAGCTCAGGCGCTCGATGACCATGGCCATGCCCTGGCCGCCGCCGACGCACATCGTCTCCAGGCCGAACGTCTTGTCCTCGTCCTGGAGGGCGTGGATCAGGGTGGTCATGATCCGGGCGCCGGTCATGCCGAACGGGTGGCCGAGGGCGATGGCGCCGCCCTTCACGTTCAGCTTCTCCCACGGGATGCCGAGCGCCTTGGCCGACGGGATCACCTGGGCGGCGAAGGCCTCGTTGATCTCGACCAGGTCGATGTCGTCGATGGTCTTGCCGGCCCGGGCCAGCGCCTGGCGCGACGCCTCGATCGGGCCGAGGCCCATGATCTCGGGGTCGAGGCCCGACACGCCCGACGACACGATGCGGGCCAGCGGGGTGATCCCCAGCTCCTTGGCCTTGGTGTCGCTCATGACGATCACGGCGGCGGCGCCGTCGTTGAGCGGGCAGGCGTTGCCGGCGGTGATCTGCCCGTCGGGGCGGAACGACGGCTTCAGCTCGGCCAGCTTCTCGGCGGTCGTGCCCGGGCGGGGGCCGTCGTCCTTGGTGACGACGGTCCCCGACGGCGTGGTGATCGGCGTGATCTCGCCGTCCCAGTAGCCGTTCTCCTGGTTGGCCACGGCCCGCTGCTGGGAGAGGGCGGCGAACTCGTCCATCTCCTTGCGCGACACGTTCTCCTTGAGCCGCACGTTCTCGGCGGTCTGGCCCATGGCGATGTAGATGTCGGGCAGGCCGTCGATGGGCTCCCACGAGTCGGCGCCGTTGTTGCGCTGGGCCGTGCGGGCCTCGGCGTCGGCGAACTTCGGGTTGTGGGGGCCGCTGTCGGCGAAGCCGCTCATGTAGCGGCTCACGGTCTCGACGCCGGCGGCGATGAACACGTCGCCCTCACCGGCCTTGATGGCGTGGGCGGCCATCCGGATGGTCTGCAGCGACGAGGAGCAGTAGCGGTTGACGGTGACGCCGGGCACCTCGGGCAGGTCGGCCAGCAGGGCGACGACGCGGGCGAGGTTGTACCCGCTCTCGCCGGCGGGCTGCCCGCAGCCGAGGAGGAGGTCCTCCACCAGCGTGGGGTCCAGCTGGGGGACCTTCTCCAGCGCCGCCTTCACGATGGTGGCGGTGAGGTCGTCCGGCCGGCACTCGATCAGCGAGCCCTTGTTGGCCCGGCCGATCGGGCTGCGGGCGGTCGACACGATGACGGCTTCGGGCATGGCATGTCCTCCGACGAGTAGAACTGCGCGTCCCGAAGGTCTACTTGTTACCTCTCGTATGCGACAACCTGTGGCCCCGCCGCTACGGGCAGGTCACAGGGTCAGCTCGTCGAGCTCGACCCGCCAGGTCGAGGTGCCGACGACCAGCGTGTCGCCGGAGCGCAGGGTGGCGATCTCCACCCGCTTGCCGTCCACGAACGTGCCGTTGGTCGACTGCAGGTCCTCGATCGTGAGGGTGCCGTCGTCGGGGTCGAGCGAGAAGGCGCAGTGGCGGCCCGACGCCTTGCGGTCCTTCACCTGGATGTCGGCCTGGCGGGACCGGCCCAGCACGATCGGCCGGCCGCTGGCCAACACGACGGCGCTGAGGTCGTCGCCGCCGTCGACGGCCATGAGCTGGAGGAACACCGCCCGCTCCTGCTGCTCGGCGTGCTCCTGGGCCGCGGCGGCGGCCGACGCGGCCGCGGCCGCCGCCGTCACCGGGGGCATGAAGCCGGTGGGCGGCGTCGCCTCGTGGCGCTCGGGGTGCGCCTCGGGGCCGGGCGGCGGCGCGGGCTCGTCCGCGGGCGGGGCGGCCGGCGGCACCGCCAGGGCCTCGATCCGCGTGGCGTCGTCGGCCCCGGCCGGCGGCGACCCCGGCGGGGCGGCGACCGTCCGCGGCGCGGCGGCGGACGGCGGTGCGGCCGCCGTGGGCGCGGCGTCGGGCCGCAGCGCCAGCGGGCCCTTGTGCTTGAGCGTGGAGATGTCGTCGGGGCTGAGCGCGCCCAGGCGGCCCCGGGCCCGCGGCGACCGCAGGGGCCGCTCCTCGTCCGGGATGATCACCACCTCGGGGCCGGACGGGACGACCCACCCGTGCTCGGTGGCCCGCTGCCGCAGGGTGTCGGCGATGTCGCGCGCCAGCCAGTCGAGCGCGTCCTCGAACGACTCCAGGTCGCCGGGGTGGACCGAGATCTCGATGCGCGTCGGCACCAGCACCGTCCCGCTCACGCCCACGGTCACCGTGTTGGCGGCCTCCCGCAGCAGGCGGCGGGGCAGGACGCGGCGGGGGAGCGGCCGGGCCGGGCGGAGCAGGTTCCGCGCCTGCTCGACCACGACGTCGAAGGCACCCGTCTGCCGGTGCCAGGCGTAGGCGACCACGCCGGCCAGGAGGAGCACGAGCACTGCGACGCCCATCCGGGCCATTGTTCCAGACGGGTCCCCGGGCCCCGACACGCGACCTTCTGGTGGCCGGCGCGCGCGGTCGCACGCGTGCGACGCGCGCCCCACGCGGCAACCGGGCGGGCGACCGCCGGTAACGTGCGGTGGGTGGGCGCCGTGGAACGCACACGCCTGGGCGACGAGAAGCTGGTCGTCGCGGGTTGGGTCCTCGAGCAGCGGCTCGGGTCCGGCGGCTACGGCGAGGTCTGGCGGGCCCGCCGCCGGCACCTCGACCTGCTCCGGGCCCTGAAGCTGGTGCGGATCTCCAGCGACGAGGCCTTCGAGAGCTGGCGCCACGAGATCAGCCGGCTGGAGGAGCTGTCGCACCCCCACGTCGTCCGGTTCTACGACGCCGACCTGGTCACCGAGGGCCCGTACCGCGACCACGCCTGGATCGCCACCGAGCTGTGCGAGCGGTCGCTGGCCGACGAGCT